>NZ_JANCPG010000004.1:0-140564 GCF_024295905.1 Streptococcus sp. CF7_Ac1-12
GAGGAGGACAGGAAAATGTTTAGCCAACTACGCATGCGAGAAGAACAAGCCTTGTTAGCACAGGACTATGCCTTGGAACAAGCTGAAGAAAAGGGCTTAGAACGTGGTCGAGCTGAGGGTCTTGAACAAGGTTTAGAGCGTGGACTTGAACGTGGGAAAGTTGAAGGAAGGGAAGAAGGAAAACTTTTTGCCTTTCTGGATATGGTCCGCCAAGGTCTTCTGACACCTGAGGTTGCCAGCCAGCAGTTGGGCATGACCGTCGCTGAGTTTGAGGCTTTGCTATAAGGTCACATTTTAAATAGTAGAAAGTTGATGAAATGGCAAGTTCTTATCAAAAAACTTGCCATTTTTACTTGACATTTAGAAGTGTTTATAAGATAATACCATAGACGTGAGTTCTGTCCAACTGTCTATGTGGATTAGATATGAATGATTTTACTCAAGGATGATAAGTTTGTGAGATTTTCACTTGAAAAATGCAGTATTTGACGGGTATTTTTTCTCACAAAAATGTTTTTTTCACCTTTTTTTCTAAAAATGGGTAAAAACTTTAAAAACTAGAAGAAAACCCTTGACAAATCCTGCAAATATTTATATACTGTATGGTAGTAAGATAGTCTTACGAAAAATATATAATGAAAAATAAAGGAGATAAAACGATGAAAAAAGTTTTATTGACAAGCGCAGTCGCTCTTGCAGCATTTGGTGCTGTTCAAGCTGTTTCAGCTAACACTGTAACTCTTAAACCTGGTATGGTAGATCCAACAACAGGTAAACTAGTGACAGACGCAGGTTCGAACAATGGGCAAAATACTGCTACAGATAAAGATGTATTTCAAAATGGTAAATTAGTAAATAACTTACCTGGATACAGCCGTTTTGGTAATTTTGATATTAAAACTGCATCAGTTACTCCAGTTGCTGAAGTAAAAGACAAAGGTGAGCACTATGTTCGTGTAAACGTTGTAGATGCTAAAGGAAACCCAATCCCAGGTGTAGCTATTGATTTTGCAGTTACGACTGATAAAGGTGTTGTATATGTAACAGTTACTACAGATGAAACAGGATCAGCTATCGTTACAAAAACAGCTAAAGTTAAAGCTGATGCAGCTGGAACTGAAGTAGATGCTGAACTCCCAGTAAGTTTCGCTGAAGGAACAGTAGTAAAATATCGTCTAGTTAAATCTCATGCTACAGATGGTAAAGATGTAGAATTTGTAGGTGAATTCAAAGTTTCTGGTGATTTGTATACTAATGCAAATATCGTTATCAATGAAGTTCGTCATACAGATGTGACATTCCAAGGACAATCTGCTACAGGATGGCGTAAAGATGCTAAAGGTCAATGGTCTTACTTGAAAGATGCTAAAGGAACTAAAGCAACTGGTTGGCTTAAAGACAACGGTACTTGGTACTACTTGAACGCTGAAGGCGTAATGCAAACTGGTTGGGTTAAAGACAACGGTACTTGGTACTACCTAGATGGTTCAGGTGCAATGCAAACTGGTTGGAAATATGTAGGTGGTCAATGGTACTACCTAGATGGTTCAGGTGCAATGCAAACTGGTTGGAAATATGTAGGTAGCCACTGGTACTACCTAAGTGGTTCAGGTGCATTACTTGTAAACACAACTACTCCTGACGGCTACACTGTAAACGGAAATGGTGAGTTGGTATAATACCAATATATAAAAAAGACTAGGAGATTCTTCTCCTAGTTTTTTCTTTGGCTCTTTGTCAATACTAGTGATTGGGTCATGAGGAATTGTATTAAATAAAGTGGAGATTGTGACATAAATAGAGGATGCTCTCTACTAGAGATAGTAAAGAGCTTTTTTACCTTTAAATATTTCTACACTTTTTATGTTTTTTATTGCATTAATTATAGAAAAGGAATATAATGAAATAAATTTAATAGGTTAATAAAGGAGGTTTTTCTCATGAAGAAAACGATTACGGGTATTTTGCTAGCAACTTCAGTGCTAGCTATAGCTGCAGTTCAGCCAGTAAGTGCTGCAAGTACAGGAACTAGTGCATCGTCGACAGGTGCTCAATCTACTTCATCATTTAAGGAAATTCATTTTGTGACATTCCAAAATGGTAGACCCGTTGATATCAAAGCAGCTGTTACAGGAGCAGCAACATCTGATACAAGTCATCCAGCTATTGATAACTATATGTATACTACTAGTAGAGTAGAAGATGGTATTCTTTACCATATGTATGCGCCTACTAGTACTTCAGGTAATACAAGCAACGCCTCTCAAATAAACCCATATCGTAGAGATAATAATCAAAATAATGGTAGTGCTAATAATGGGGGAAGTAGTAACCAAACTAACGGAACTAATGCCAACCAAAACAATAGTGCCACTACTAACAATAGTACAAGTAGTGGTCAGTTTAAAGCAGAGGGTGGAAAAGTCTACTATATCAAGGATGGCAAAAAAGTTACTGGTTGGCAAAAGATTGATGGTAAGACTTACTACTTTGAAACTGATGGAGTAATGAAAAAAGGGCTACTAACCTTAGGGGATAAACAATACTATCTGAATGAAAAAGATGGCTTCAAACAGTTGGGATTGGTAAAAGTTGCTGATAAGACTTATTATTTCGTTGAAAATGGTGAGAAGAAAACTGGATTTATCAAAATAGATGAAAAAACTTACTATCTAAAAGATGGTGTTCTGACACCCAATATTGTTGTAATTGATGGTAAAAAATTCTTTATTGATAATGAAGGGAACCGATCTGTTGGATGGAAGAAAATTGACGGTAACTGGTATTATTTCTCTAAAGAAGATGGAATGAAGACAGGTTGGATTAAAGATGGTTCATGGTATTACTTGGATGAAACTGGTGTGATGAGAACTGGTTGGAAACAAGTTGATGGTAATTGGTATTATTTAAACGATTTAGGTGCCATGCAAACTGGCTGGAAACTTATAAATGGTAGTTGGTACCATCTCGACAGTTTAGGTAAAATGAGTACTAGATGGATAAAAGAAAATGGTACCTGGTATTATCTTGATGGTTCAGGTGCCATGCAGACAGGTTGGAAACTTGTAGATGGTACATGGTATTATCTTGATGGCTCAGGTGCTATGAAGACTGGCTGGGCTAAAGTTGGTGGTACATGGTATTACCTTAAAGGCTCAGGTGCTATGGTAACTGGTTGGTTCCAAGTAGGTGATAAATGGTACTATGCTTATAGTTCAGGAGCTCTTGCTGTCAGCACTACAATCAATGGTTACACAGTAAATGCCAACGGTGAGTGGGTTTAAAAGTGTAAAATTTACCATAGAAAATGTAAATAATGAAAAGAAAATAAAAAGAAAGCTTATAAACAGGCCTTCTTTTTTCTTTTACAAGAGATATATTTGAAAATCAATATAAGTATATAAATGTAAAGATAAAATCACCTATCACTTGATTATATTTTTAGAAAGAGTTATAATAAACCCAAATATAATTCTAAAAAAGGGTTTCAAAAATGGGTAAAAAGAAAATGATTTTAACTAGCTTGGCTAGTGTGGCTGTATTGGGAGCGGCATTTGCGGCATCTCAACCGTCAGTTGTAAAAGCTGATGATTCTTCCAATACAACTACAACTCCAGCTCAACCGGCAGCTACTCAGCCTGCCGAAACTGGAGCTACTGACACTTCTAAAACAGAAGTTACAAGTCCAGAAATTAAAAAAGCTGAAGATGATGCTAAAAAAGCTGAAGAAACAGTTACTGAAGCTCAAGCAAAAGTAGACACAACTACTACTGCAGCTAACGAAGCAAACACTAAACTAGAAGCTGAGACAAAAGAAGCTGCTGACGCTAATGCTGCAAAAACTAAAGCTGAAGAAGCTAAAAAAACTGCAGATGATGAATTAGCAGCTGCTAAACAAAAAGCTGCTGAAGCTGACGCTAAAGCTAAAGAAGAAGCTAAAAAAGAAGAAGATGCTAAGAAAGAAGAAGCTGATTCTAAAGATGCTCTATCAAAAGCTTTAGATCAATTAGAAGAATCAATCGCAAATGATCCAAAAATTACTAATAAAGAAGCTGCTAAAAAAGCTGCTAAAGAATTAGTTGACAAAGAAGGATTATTAAAAGCTATTGAATCTGGTGATTTAAAAGCTGGTGATATTCTTAAAGAATTAGAAAACGACAGTAATACTGCTGGTAATACATCAACAACTCCAGCTGAAGCTAAATCTAAAGATCAACTTCCAGAAGACGTTAAAGCTGGAATCGAAAAAGCTGAAAAAGCAGATGCTGCTCGTCCAGCATCAGAAAAACTTCAAGATAAAGCTGATGATTTAGGTGAAAATGTTGATGCGCTTAAAGAAGATGCTGATGCATTAAAAGCTGAAGAAGATAAAAAAGCGGAAGCTCTTAAAAAACAAGAAGATACATTAAAAGAAGCCAAAGAAGCATTAAAATCAGCTCAAGATAATGGTTCTGATGTTGAAATCGTTGCTTCATTAGATAAAGTTGTTAAAGCTATCGAAAAAGCTAAAGATGCTGCACAAGATGCATTCGATAAAGCTGCTTCTGATACTCAAGCTTACGCTGAAGAACTTAACAAACTTACTGATGAGTACAACAAAACTCTAGAAGAAGTAAAAGCTGCTAAAGAAAAAGAAGCTAGCGAACCAGCTAAGCCAAAAGAAGAAGAACCAGCTAAACCAGCAGAAAAAACAGAAGCTGAAAAAGCTGCTGAAGCTAAAAAAGAAGCAGATGCTAAAGTTGCTGAATTGCAGAAAAAAGCAGACGAAGCTAAAACAAAAGCAGATGAAGCTACAGCTAAAGCTACTAAAGAAGCTGAAGATGTAAAAGCTGCACAAACTAAAAAAGAAGAAGCAGATAAAGCTAAAACTGAAGCAGAAACTGAATTAGCTACAGCTAAAGCAGAAGCTGAAAAAGCAAAAGCAAAAGTTGAAGAACTTAAAAAAGAAGAAGCTGAAACTAGAACTGCTCTTAAAGATGCATTAGATAAATTAGAAAAAGATATCGATGCTGATGCTAAGATTACAAATAAAGAAGAAGCCAAAAAAGCATTAGGTAAAGAAGATATTTTAGCTGCAGTTGAAAAAGGCGACTTAACTGCAGGAGATGTTCTTAAAGAATTAAAAGGTCAACATGAGACTGCTGAAGCTAACAAAAATCAAGATCCACAAGCAGACAAAATTGGCGCTACAAAAAAAGAAGGAAAACCTCTTGCTGAACTTCCTACTGCTGATAAAGAAAAATTAGACGCTGCTTACAACAAAGAAGCTTCTAAACCAATCGTTAAAAAACTTCAAGATATCGCTGATGATATCGCTGAAAAAATTGAAAAATTAACTAAAGTAGCTGATAAAGACAAGGCTGATGCTACTGAAAAAGCTAAAGCTGTAGAAGAAAAAAATGCTGCATTAGATAAACAAAAAGAAACTTTAGAAAAAGCTAAAACTGCACTTGCAACAGCTAAGAAAAACAATGCTGAACAATCTATCCAAGATGGATTACAAGATGCTGTAACTAGATTAGAAGCTGCTGTTGCTTCTGCTAAAACTGCTGCAGATGAAGCTCAAGCTAAATTCGACGAAGTTAACGAAGTAGTGAAAGCTTACAAAGATGCAATCGATGAACTAACTGATGATTACAACGCAACTTTAGGTTATATCGAAAACTTAAAAGAAGTTCCTAAAGGTGAAGCACCAAAAGACTTCGCAGGTGGAGTAAATGATGATGAAGCAACTACTGAGCCTGCTAAGGAAGCGGATGAGGTTCCAACGGTTCCTAATGCTCCAGAATTCAATGGTGGGGTAAATCCTGCTGACGCTCCTACAGCTGAAGAAAAACCTGAATTCACAGGTGGAGTAAACGATGAAGAAGCGCCTACAACACCAGCAACTCCAGAGTTCAATAGTGGTGTAAATGATGATAATGCTCCTACTCAACCTAATAATCCTGAATTCAACGGAGGAGTAAATGATACAACACCTCCTACTGAACCTAATAAACCAGAGGGAGAAGCTCCAAAACCATCTAAACCTGAAACTTCAAACGGAGATGCACTTGTACAACCAGAACTTCCAGAATTCAATGGTGGAGTGAATGATACAACACCTCCTACTGAACCTAATAAACCAGAGGGAGAAGCTCCAAAACCATCTAAACCTGAAACTTCAAACGGAGATGCACTTGTACAACCAGAACTTCCAGAATTCAATGGTGGAGTGAATGATACAACACCTCCAACTCCTGCAAAACCTGAAGGAGAAACTCCAAAACCAACTAAACCAGAAGCTTCAAACGGAGATGCACTTGTACAACCAGAACTTCCAGCATTCAAAGGCGGAGTTAACGCTGTTGAAGCTGCTGTTAATGAAGTTCCAGAGTTTGGTGTTAATAACCCTGAAATCAAAAAAATCTTAGACGAAATCTCTAAAGTAAAAGAGCAAATCAAAGACAGCGAAGAAAATGAAGGTGTTGAAGATTATTATAAAGATGGATTAAAAGATCGTCTAGCTGATTTAGAAGATGCCTTAAATACTTTAATTAATAATAAAGCTGAGGTTCTATCTGGAAGTAATGATACAGAAGACTTAAAAGTCACACGCTATGTTGATATTGCTACTAACACTGATATTTTGAATGCTGAAGAAGGTCATTTCAAAGGTAAATCAATTGCAGGTTATACTTTTGTGAAATCTGAAGAAAAAGATGGTATTATTACTAACTATTACAAAAAAGTAACTAATCACTATTCTACTCCAAATTCAGATCCAAGACTAACACCAACTCCTGGAAATCCTGTTCCAAATGAATCACAAGCTCCAACACCAGCTACTCCAGCAGCTGAAGCTCCAACACCAGCTCCGGCTACACCAACAGCTGAGACACCATCAACTCCTGCGGTTGCACCAACTGTAGCAGGTACTAGCAAAGATAATACATATCAAGCTCCAGCTGCGAAAGCAGAAGATAAGAAAGAACTTCCTAATACTGGTGGTAAAGATAATGTTGCAGTTGCATCATTAGGATTCCTTGGATTGCTCCTAGGTGCCCTTCCATTTGTGAAACGCAAAAACTAATTAGTTGAAGATATAAAAGAGAAGGATTTATGACCTTCTCTTTTTGTGATATGGGCTATAGTGAGAGTTCTGTTGAAAAGAAGAAAAAAGTGAACAAAACGATGTTTTAGTCTTGTTCACTTTTATGTTGTTCTATAAACTTAGTCTCTATAATATTTGTAGTGGGTAAATCCCCATGGATATTATGGAGCCTATTTTGTTGTAGAAAAAAAGTTCCATAATATCCATAATGAAAAGCGACAAAACAACTCATTAGAAAGATTCATATGGAACAATTACATTTTATCACAAAATTACTCGATATCAAAGACCCTAATATCCAAATTATGGATGTTCTTAATAGGGATACTCACAAAGGAATCATTGCTAAACTGGATTATGAGGCTCCACTTTGTCCTGATTGCGGAAGTCAAATGAAGAAATATGACTTTCAAAAACCGTCTAAGATTCCTTACCTTGAAACGACTGGTATGTCTACTAGAATTCTACTTAAAAAGCGTCGTTTCAAGTGCTATCAGTGCTTGAAAATGATGGTCGCTGAGACTCCTCTAGTAAAGAAAAATCATCAAATTTCTCGTGTCGTAAACCCAAAGAAGCTCTTGTAGTCTAGCAGTTGGTCTGCTTGACTGATGGTTCGCTCAGGTTGCTGGGTAAAGGGTTTGTTCCCGAAAAACTCCAACCATGGCTTACGAACCTCGTCTTTGCTGGTTTCTCTGTATTTTTTAATCTTATTTACAATGGTCTTTCAATAGTTCTTCAAACTCAGCGACCGTCATGCCTAATTGCTCACTCGCAAATTCGGAAGTTAAAACATGTTGACGTACTAAATCAAGAAAGGTAAATATTTTCCCACGTTCAAGACCACGCTCTAATCCTTTTTCTTCAGCTTGTTCCAAGGCATAGTTCTGTGCTAACAAGGCTTGTTCTTCTCGCATACGTAGTTGGCTAAACATCTTCCTGTCCTCCTCGGACCAGCTCTTATAGTCTAGCAGTTGATCTGCTTGGCTAATGGCTCGCTCGGGTTGTTGGGTAAAGGGCTTATTGCTAAAAAACTCCAACCACGGCTTGCGAACCTCGTCTTTACTGGTTTCTCTGTATTTTTTTAGTTCTAAGAATGCCATCTTTACTAGATGATTTTCCTGTCCATTGTTTGTAATTGTTAAAGCCTCACCCGTCGAATCCTCGCGCATGCTAAAGCAATGAAAAGCCAAATCATCTGAGAAATAATTGCTATCTACAATGGCGATAGCATATACCGGTGCGATGTGTTTGTAACTCTGGTGTGTATCACCTTCTTGCTGACGAATTTTTTCAAGGTTTTGATTGACCTGACTGCACAGGTAAGCCCACAAACGATTAATGAAAAAATTCTGATGATGAACTTGGATTTCGATAATAACCTGCGTGCCATTGTCCAACTCTGCCAAGACGTCTATACTGGTATAGAAATCCTGCGCCGAGTACGGCAGGGAAGGCAAGACGTGAATGTTACTTCCCTCCAAAATCGTTACATTTTTGGCCGGCAAGTCCAGCATATCGCGAATAAATTGACAAGTGATTTCTGGATTGCTGAAAATTTTCTTAGCAACCAAGTCATTGGTTGGGCTAATGCCCGGATGTCTTAGAATCATCCTTTTCCTCCTTTTATTATATCACAGTTTTAAATCTAGGTTTACTAGATTCACTGCTACTATCTATTTATTCGGAAAAAGGATGAAAAATACTCGGTCTGGCTCTTCCCAATGGTATTTTTTGGTGCTTTCCTTTATAATGGGTGTATGGATAAGAAAAAATTACTATTGATTGATGGGTCTTCTGTTGCTTTTCGGGCGTTTTTTGCGCTCTATCAGCAGTTGGACCGTTTTAAGAATGCGGCTGGTTTGCATACCAATGCGATTTATGGTTTTCAGTTGATGTTGAGCCATCTGTTGGAGCGGGTTGAGCCGAGTCATATTTTGGTGGCTTTTGATGCGGGAAAGACAACCTTCCGGACAGAGATGTATGCGGACTATAAGGGTGGTCGGGCTAAGACTCCTGATGAGTTTCGTGAGCAATTTCCCTTCATTCGTGAGTTGCTGGATCATATGGGGATTCGTCACTATGAGTTGGCTCAGTATGAGGCGGATGACATTATTGGGACACTAGATAAATTAGCTGAGCAAGATGGTTTTGATATTACCATTGTCAGTGGGGACAAAGATTTGATTCAGCTGACTGATGAGCATACGGTGGTTGAAATTTCCAAGAAAGGTGTGGCTGAGTTTGAGGCCTTTACGCTAGAATATCTTATGGAAAAGATGGGCATTACACCGACTCAGTTTATCGATCTCAAGGCACTCATGGGTGATAAGTCGGATAATATCCCTGGGGTGACAAAAATCGGTGAAAAGACGGGTATCAAGCTCTTGCTGGAGCATGGCTCGCTTGAGGGTATTTATGAAAATATCGATGGGATGAAGGCTTCTAAGATGAAGGAAAATCTCATCAATGATAAGGAACAGGCCTTTTTGTCGAAAACACTGGCGACCATTGATACCAAGGCACCGATTGAGATTGGTTTAGAGGATGTGGTCTATAGTGGTCCAGATGTTGAAAATCTTGGGAAATTCTATGATGAGATGGGCTTCAAACAGCTTAAGCAGACTTTAAATGCATCGTCAGCTGATGTGGCTGAGAGTTTGGACTTTACTATTGTTGACCAAGTCAGTCAAGACATGCTGAGTGAAGAGTCTATCTTCCATTTTGAGCTTTTTGGTGAGAATTACCATACAGAGGATTTGGTTGGATTTGCCTGGTCTTGTGGGGAAAAGCTCTATGCTACAGACAAGCTTGAACTTTTGCAAGAGCCGACTTTCAAGGATTTTCTAGAAAAAACACCTCTGAGGGTGTATGACTTTAAGAAGGCTAAAGTTCTCTTGAATCGTTTTGGTGTGGATTTGCAGGCGCCTGCTTTTGACAGCCGTTTGGCTAAATACCTCCTTTCGACTGTGGAGGACAATGAAATTACGACTATTGCTAGTCTTTATGGTCAGACTTACTTGGTTGATGATGAGACCTTCTACGGTAAAGGTGTTAAAAAGGCCATTCCTGAACGTGAGAAATTCTTGGAACATTTGGCGCGTAAACTTGCTGTTTTGGTCGAAACAGAGCCTGTTTTACTTGAAAAACTCAGTGAAAATGGGCAATTAGAGCTTCTTTATGATATGGAGCAACCTCTGGCCTTTGTCCTTGCCAAGATGGAAATTGCTGGGATTACGGTCAAGAAAGAGACCTTGCTTGAGATGCAGGCTGAAAATGAGCTTGTCATTGAAAAACTCACTCAAGAGATTTATGAACTGGCTGGTGAGGAGTTTAATATCAACTCGCCTAAGCAGTTGGGTGTCCTTCTCTTTGAAAAATTGGGACTTCCTTTAGAATACACCAAGAAAACTAAAACAGGTTACTCGACAGCAGTGGATGTGTTAGAGCGTCTGGCTCCGATTGCACCGATTGTTAAGAAAATCCTGGATTACCGTCAGATTGCTAAGATTCAGTCTACTTATGTGATTGGCTTGCAGGACTGGATTTTGGCTGATGGCAAGATTCATACGCGTTATGTGCAGGATTTGACCCAGACTGGGCGTCTGTCTAGTGTGGATCCTAACTTGCAAAATATCCCTGTGCGTTTGGAGCAAGGCCGTCTCATTCGTAAGGCTTTTGTGCCTGAGTGGGAGGATAGTGTGCTGCTCAGCTCAGACTATTCACAGATTGAATTGCGCGTTTTGGCGCATATCTCTAAAGATGAGCACTTGATTAAGGCTTTCCAAGAGGGGGCGGATATCCATACCTCAACAGCCATGCGTGTCTTTGGTATTGAGCGTCCTGAGGATGTGACTCCAAACGACCGTCGCAATGCTAAGGCAGTTAACTTTGGAGTGGTTTATGGAATTTCAGATTTTGGTTTGTCTAATAATCTGGGCATCAGCCGTAAGGAGGCCAAAGCCTACATTGATACCTACTTTGAACGCTTCCCAGGTATTAAAAACTACATGGATGAAGTGGTGCGTGAGGCGCGTGATAAGGGCTATGTGGAGACCCTCTTCAAGCGTCGTCGTGAGTTGCCAGATATCAATTCGCGCAACTTTAATATTCGTGGTTTTGCAGAGCGGACAGCTATCAACTCACCTATCCAGGGGTCGGCGGCAGATATTCTCAAGATTGCTATGATTCAGCTGGATAAAGCCTTGGTTGCAGGTGGTTATCAGACTAAGATGCTCTTACAAGTGCACGATGAAATCGTCCTTGAAGTTCCTAAATCTGAATTGACAGAGATGAAAAAATTGGTCAAACAAACCATGGAAGAAGCCATTCAACTCAGTGTTCCCCTCATCGCAGATGAAAATGAAGGGGCAACCTGGTACGAGGCTAAATAAAAAGGGGGCTAGTCCTCCTTTTTTGTAGTCAAATTCTGCAAGCCTTTTCAAAATATGCTATACTGATGAAAAAGGAGGATTTCTATGAGTCAAGAATTTATCAATCCAAGTGATGGCGTGATTCGTCAGTATCTAGCAACGAGTAAGACCCTTGCTGTGGTGGGCCTGTCTGATCGTGAGGAAACAACCAGCAATCGAGTGACCAAGGAAATGCAGGCTAGGGGTTATAAAATTATCCCAGTCAATCCCAAGGCGGCAGGTGGCGAAATCTTGGGTGAAAAGGCTTATGCCAGCCTCGCTGAGATTCCTTTTCCTGTAGATATTGTCAATGTTTACCGTCGCAGCGAGTTTTTGCCCGATGTGGCACGTGATTTTCTCAAGGCTGATGCTAAGATTTTTTGGGCACAGCTAGGACTTGAAAGTCTAGCAGCGGAAGAAATCTTGCGTGCTGGAGGATGCGATGACATCGTGATGAATCGCTGTATCAAGAGAGAACATACTCGCTTGATTGAGGAAGCATAAGAAAAGGTAGCTGGTGGGCTACCTTTTGTGTTAGAAAATACCGATAAGAGTCTGCATACCAAGACTGGTAAGGATGATGGCTATCCAGCAGACGGCTCCGAGAATAATGGATTTTCCGCTGGATTTAATCATGGCTACCAGATTTGTTTTGAGACCGATAGCACTCATGGCCATGATAATGAGGAATTTAGAGAGTTGTTTGAGAGGGGTAAAGAAGCTACTGGACACACCGAGAGAGGTCAGTAGGGTGGTTAGGAGAGATGCAAGAATGAAGTAGAGGATAAAAAGTGGGAAGACTTTTTTCAGTTGCAATCCTTGCTTATTTTCTTGTTGGCGACTTTGCCAGTATGAGAGAAAGAGAGTGATGGGGATAATAGCTAGGGTTCGTGTGAGTTTGACAATGGTTGCGGATTCGAGGGTATTTGTTTGGTAGAGACTGTCCCAGGCGCTGGCTGTGGCGGTTACAGAGGAAGTATCATTGACCGCAGTTCCTGCAAAGAGGGCGAAGCCATCATTGGATAGATGAAGCCAGGTTCCTAGAGTTGGAAAGATTAGTGCAGCCAAGACATTGAAGAAAAAGATAACGGAGATGGCTTGGGCGACTTCTTTTTCCTTAGCATGGATAACGGGCGCTGTCGCGGCAATAGCAGAGCCCCCACAGATAGAAGAACCTACTCCAATCAAGGTAGCCAGTTTTGTGTCCAATGCAAAGAAGCGCTGGAAGAGGTAGGCAATAATCAGAGCTATTGAAATGGTGGATAGGATGACAGGGAGTGAAGATTGCCCAACTGCGAAGACTTGAGAGATATTGAGACCAAAACCAAGCAAGATAACGGCATATTGGAGTAATTTCTTGGAACTAAAGGTCAATCCCGCATCCAGTTGTTTATAGGGCGAGAGAAAGGGATGGAGAAGCATGCCTATGAAAATCGCAAAGACGGGTGCGCCAATGACAGGGAAGAATCCTCCTAAGTACCAAGATACGATTGAAATGAGAAGGCAGGCCAAGATGCCTGCTCCATTTTTTGATAGAAATGACATAAAAACCTCCAAATAGAATCTGTTACCATTATAGACCTGTAAACAGGAAAAGTAAAATAGAAAGTGGAAAGCTATTCTATAATGTATTTTTGCGGTCGGGGAGCTTTTGTAGTATAATAGAGATACGTTTTGAAAGTAGGAGGTATCTATGGACTTAACTAAGCGCTTTAATAAACAGTTAGATAAGATTCAAGTTTCGTTGATTCGTCAGTTTGACCAGGCTATTTCGGAGATTCCTGGGGTCTTGCGTTTGACCTTGGGGGAGCCTGATTTTACAACGCCAGATCATATCAAGGAGGCGGCCAAGCGAGCGATTGATCAGAACCAATCCTACTATACAGGGATGAGTGGTCTGCTGACTCTACGTAAGGCGGCCAGTGACTTTGTTAAGGAAAAGTACCAACTGGACTATGATCCTGAAAATGAAATCTTGGTTACAATTGGGGCGACAGAGGCTTTATCTGCTACTTTGACGGCTATTTTGGAAGAGGGAGACAAGGTACTTTTGCCAGCTCCTGCCTATCCAGGTTATGAACCGATTGTCAATCTAGTTGGGGCAGAGATTGTCGAGATTGACACAACTGAAAATGGTTTTGTCTTGACTCCTGAAATGTTGGAGAAGGCCATTTTGGAGCAGGGTGACAAGCTCAAGGCGGTTATTCTCAACTATCCAGCCAATCCGACAGGAATTACCTACAGTCGGGAACAATTGGAGGCCTTGGCAGCTGTTTTACGCAAGTATGAGATTTTTGTTGTCTGTGATGAGGTTTACTCAGAATTGACCTACACAGGCGAAGCCCATGTGTCTCTGGGAACCATGTTGAGAGATCAGGCTATTATTATCAATGGTCTATCTAAATCGCATGCCATGACAGGTTGGCGTTTGGGTCTGATTTTTGCTCCTGCAGCCTTTACAGCTCAGTTGATTAAGAGTCACCAGTACTTGGTTACTGCCGCAAATACTATGGCTCAACATGCTGCGGTGGAGGCCTTGACGGCTGGTAAAAATGATGCGGAGCCTATGAAAAAGGAATACATCCAGCGTCGGGACTATATTATCGAGAAAATGACTGCTCTTGGTTTTGAGATTATTAAACCAGACGGTGCCTTCTATATCTTTGCTAAGATTCCAGCGGGCTACAATCAAGATTCCTTTGCTTTTCTGAAGGATTTTGCACAGAAGAAGGCCGTTGCCTTTATCCCTGGAGCAGCCTTTGGGCGTTATGGGGAAGGCTATGTTCGCCTATCTTATGCAGCTAGTATGGAGACTATCAAAGAAGCCATGAAACGACTTGAGGAGTATATGAGAGAAGCATGATTCAGTCTATCACGAGTCAAGGCTTGGTGCTCTACAATCGCAATTTTCGTGAGGATGATAAGCTCGTCAAGATTTTTACAGAGCAGGCTGGCAAACGCATGTTTTTTGTCAAACACGCTGGTCAGTCTAAGCTGGCGCCGGTTATTCAGCCCTTGGTGCTGGCTCGATTTCTCTTACGAATCAATGATGAGGGGCTTAGCTACATTGAGGATTATCATGAGGTGATGACTTTTCCCAAGATTAATAGCGATCTCTTTGTCATGGCTTATGCGACCTACGTTGCAGCTCTTGCCGATGCTAGTTTGCAGGACAATCAGCAGGATGCTTCCTTGTTTGCTTTTTTACAAAAGACCTTGGAGTTGATGGAAGCGGGCTTGGATTATCAGGTTTTGACCAATATTTTTGAAATTCAAATCTTGACTCGATTTGGGATCAGCCTCAATTTTAATGAGTGTGTTTTTTGTCATCGGGTTGGTCAGGCTTTTGACTTTTCTTTCAAATATGGCGCCTGCCTCTGTCCAGAGCATTATCATGAAGATGAGAGACGTTGCCATCTCAATCCCAATATCCCTTATCTGCTCAATCAATTTCAAGCTATTGATTTTGAGACCTTGGAGACCATTTCGCTCAAGCCTGAAATTAAGCAAGAGCTACGCCAATTTATGGATCAACTCTACGAAGAGTACGTTGGGATTCACCTAAAATCAAAGAAATTTATTGATTCCCTAGCAGACTGGGGACAATTACTAAAAGAGGAAAAGAAATGAAAAAAATCGCAGTAGATGCCATGGGGGGCGATTACGCACCCCAGGCCATCGTTGAGGGTGTCAATCAATCCCTAGCTGACTTTTCAGATATCGAGATTCAACTCTACGGAGATGAAGCTAAAATCAAGCAATATCTAACAGCGACAGAGCGTGTCAGCATTATCCATACGGATGAGAAGATTGATTCAGACGATGAACCTACGAGAGCTATTCGGAAGAAGAAAAATGCCAGTATGGTCTTGGCGGCCAAGGCTGTCAAAGATGGAGAGGCAGATGCTGTGCTCTCGGCTGGGAATACAGGTGCTTTGTTGGCTGCAGGATTCTTCATCGTGGGTCGTATCAAGAATATCGACCGTCCTGGACTTATGTCAACATTGCCGACCGTTGATGGGAAAGGTTTTGACATGCTAGACCTTGGTGCTAATGCGGAAAATACAGCCCAACACCTCCACCAATACGCTGTCCTAGGTTCTTTCTATGCCAAGAATGTTCGTGGCATTGCTCAACCACGTGTTGGTTTGCTCAACAACGGAACAGAGAGTAGTAAGGGAGACCCGCTTCGTAAGGAAACTTATGAATTATTAGTGGCTGATGAAAGTTTGAACTTTATCGGAAATGTGGAAGCGCGTGATTTGATGAATGGCGTTGCGGATGTTGTCGTGGCAGATGGTTTCACGGGAAACGCTGTGCTCAAATCCATTGAAGGGACAGCTATGGGAATCATGGGCTTGCTCAAGACCGCTATTACAGGTGGTGGTCTTCGAGCGAAACTAGGCGCCCTCCTTCTCAAGGACAGCCTCAGAGGTTTGAAAAAGCAGCTCAACTATTCAGATGTTGGTGGAGCGGTCTTGTTTGGTGTCAAGGCACCGGTTGTCAAGACTCATGGCTCAAGCGATGCCAAGGCTGTTTATAGTACAATCCGCCAGATTCGTACCATGCTAGAAACAGACGTAGTTGCCCAAACTGCGCGTGAATTTTCAGGAGAATAAAAGAGATGACAGAAAAAGAAATTTTTGAACGTATTGTGACCATTATCCAAGAGCGACAGGGAGAGGATTTTGTCGTGACAGAATCCTTGAGTCTGAAAGATGATTTGGATGCGGACTCAGTCGACTTGATGGAGTTTATCTTGACTCTGGAAGATGAATTTAATATCGAAATCAGCGATGAAGAAATTGATCAACTGCAAAGTGTAGGAGATGTGGTTAAGATTATTCAAGCAAAATAGACATCGGAATTCCAAGGCGTTTGCTTTGGAATTTTTTATTTGGCTCAGGTGACCGTTTAGGAACAGATTTAGTCTTTCTAGGGACAGGAGAGATGTGTGGAGAAATAAAGGATATAATGGAGTCAGAAAAATCAATCTTCAAAAAGGAGAAAAAAGAAAGGATTTTTATGATGAAAAAATATCTTTATTCTAGTTTATTAGTTCTTGCAGGAGGCGTTCTCCTAGCAAATAATACTGTGGCCTATGCTAATTCCCCATCAGCAAGTGAGAAAGAAGCGATTGCTCAATTAGTTAATCAAGGCAAGATAAAAGCTGAAGAAGCTGATCAAGTAAAATTGATTGGTTTTGAAGATAAAGAAACTCAAGCAGAGGGCAATCAAGAGAAGAAAGCTTTCAATCAATATCGTGATCCTAAAGGAACATGGATGCAAACCAATGGTAAATGGTGGTTTAAATACGGTTCAGGTGGGTATGCTAAAAATTGGGAACAATTAGATGGCAAGTGGTACTATTTTGATGACCAAGGATGGATGAAAGAAAATACTTGGATTCAACCTGATGGTAATTATTACTACTTATCTGCTAGTGGTGCTATGGTCACTGGTTATCAACGTGTGAATGGTACACCGTACTTCTTTAGAGAAAGTGGTGTATGGGTAGAAAATCGTGGGCAAGCCCTTGGTGAATATGCAAAGACATTTGTAGGAAAAATCCCATATGTTTGGGGTGGGGCAGATTTGAATAGTGGCGTAGATTGCTCAGGATTTACGATGGCTATTCATGCTAAGTTTGATATTAGTATTCCTAGAGTGACCTATGGTCAAGCAACAGGAGGAAGTTATGTAAGTAATGGTTCTCAACAAGCTGGAGATTTGATTTTGTATAATAGTGAAGAGACAAATGACCATGTAGGTATTTATGTTGGTGATGGAAAGGTTGTTCACGCTCCATATCCAGGTCGATATGTTTCTTATATGGATCAATATGCTATTACTCAAAATACAATTCGTAGATATTGGTAATATTGTCTAATTTTTCACAATATTATTGACTTTGACAATGAAAAGTATTAGAATATAGCTAAATAAAGAGGGGAAACCCTCCTGTAGCTATTCAATAAAGGAGGAAATGGCTATGAAAAAATCTAAACTACTTACACTTGGTTTACTTGCAGGTGCTGGTCTACTTTTGTCTATCAATCAAGCACAGGCTGCAGATACTTGGGTTAAAAATGGCGCTGACTGGAATCTTTCTCAAGATGGAAGCTTAGCTAAAAATAAATGGGTGCAAAATGCTGGCTCTTGGTATCACTTCGATAGCGCTGGTAAAATGCAGACAGGCTGGCTCAAAGACGGCAATACCTGGTATTCACTAGCAGATAGTGGTGCCATGCGTACTGGCTGGTATAAGGAAGGAAGCACATGGTACTCACTAGCAGATAGTGGTGCTATGCGTACTGGTTGGTACAAAGAAGGGTCTACATGGTATTACCTCAAAGGCAGTGGCGCTATGGCAACAGGATGGACTATTGCAAATAATCAATGGTCTTACTTTGAAAATTCAGGTGCTATGGTCGCAGATAGAGCTGTCCCAGCCAGTGATGGGGAAAGTTATGTCATTGGTAAGGATGGCTATCTAGCAAATAGAAAAGATTCTGGATACAATATTCATGATATTGTTAAACTTGGAGATGGGCAAGAATATTTGCTAAATGCTAAAGGTGACGATGTTATTATTGAAAAAAACACTTGGTATATTAAGTCTGAAATCAAGAAGTTTTCCGACAAATATGGGGATGAAGTTTCAAATACAATCTTAGCTTTAGTAGATAATAAAGAAGAAGGACAAGAAATTGATCCTAAAGCTGTTATTCGTAATTTCCAAAATCTACCAGGTCGATATTACTTTGGAGCAGATGGTCGTAGAGTATTACCACTTCCAGAGATGACAACTAGATCAGAAATCAAAAAAGTTGGCAATGATGTCTATTTAGAAAATCCAGGTGCACGACTTCGTCTTGGAGCTACTAACTTTACAATCAATAACAATAAACTATACTATTTAGAAAATGAGCAAGGTAAGCTCAAAACAGGTTACTTTGTATTAATTGATGATGGAGCAACCACTACACACCATCATATCCTAGCCTATGCGGATCAATCTGGTGAAATTCTTAAGATGAAACGCTTGCCATCAGGAGTTTCAAATTTCCTTGATAAAGAAATTGATGGTTTATATGGTGAAAAAATTAAAATTGAATCTCCACACTCAAACGAATATTATAAAGTGGTCGTGGTTAAATAAAAATAATATCTTCACAACTAATTGTTAACACTCTAACCAATATACCATTTTCAGGAGGCTTTAGATTTCTTGTATTTTAAAAGGAAACTAAAGCCTTTTGTAGATGGAGCAGGGGATAGAGTTATCTATAAAATAATGAAAAGGAGTCTGTCATGGAAATGAAAAATATATTTGTAGAATTGGAGCAATTTGAAGAGTTAACCCCAGAGGTATTGGAGGAAGTGAATGGTGGAGGGATTTTTGAAGATATTTACCATTGGCTACATCTACTCCCAGAGCCAAGATAGTATTTTGATTAAAATGTGTTAACTAAACAGATTTATGATTATATTACTTGAATTTTTAGTGTTTATATTGATTTTAATCAATATTTTAGCTCCTCCGATTTATCTAGGTAGTCAACTCTCTAAAGCATTTTATGACAAACGCTCTATATTTCTTTGGGTAGTTTTTCAGCTATTTGCTACCTTCGTTTTTCCGAGTTTCTTGCATGTTGGCAATTTATTATTCTTTTATATAATATTTTGGACTGTGTTAAAGAAAAAGAAGAAGGAAGCTCTCTTTCTTGCCCTTTATCTATTTATGTTTTATCAAAGTATTCGATATTTGATTTTGACATTTATAATACGATTGATATTTGACTACTCTGAACTATCTGATTTCTTGCATAGTGGATTTGATTCTGTATTTAGTTTGATTTCGTTGTTTTTGTCTGTTGTCATTTTAAGACGATGGGGAATTGATCTCAATATATTATTTTTAGATAAATTTCAATCGTTAGTGACGAAAAGTATGTGGATCTTATCCTTATTGTTTGGTTTCAGACTGTTTTCATCCATCATGTCTGGAGGATGTAATCCTTTCTATGTTCGTTTTGACACGACCATTTCTCTCCTGATTTTCATTCTCTTTTTCTCTTGGCTCTTTTACATCAAGCATTTGGAGCAGGTTTATCGTGATGAGCAAACCATTCAGAGACAGGAAGATGAAAATCGTTCCTTGCAAGGGATGGTGGATAAGCTAGGTCATCTCTATGATGAGGTTCGCGGTTTTCGTCATGATTTTGCAGGGATTGTCGCCAGTATGGAGCCTGCTATAGCTAATCAAGATATGGCTGAGGTTTCTACCATCTATCAAGATGTTTTTCTAAAGACTAATGAAAAGCTGAGGAAGGCGGACTACACAGCCTTTAATCTTCACAATATTCATGATATAGCCATTCGTAATACCTTGGCAAAAGCCATGATTGTGGCAGATAATCAGGGAATTCATTTTAGTTTGGAGACGGTGGGGGTTGTTGAAGAACTGGCATTGCCGATGTTGGAGGCTATTCGTATCCTCTCTATCCTCACGACAAATGCCTTAGAGGCAGCTAGTGAAGCGGAAAATCCGCAGATTCGGGTTGCTTTATTGGCAGGCGATAGGAGTGTCCGTTTTATCATTGAAAACACTCGTAAGAAAGAAGAACTGAATCCTAGCATTCTCAGTCAAAAGGGTTATTCAACCAAGGGGAACCACAGTGGACTGGGCTTAGCGACCTTGGAGGATATGGTTTTTCATTATGATTTAAACTTAGATACCCAGCTAGGAGAGACGACCTTTAGACAAGATTTAGAATTGCCATTTAAGGATGAGAAACGAGGGGGAGAGGAATGAGAATTTTAGTTTTGGAAGACGATAGAGTCCAGCAAGGACGGATAGAGCAGACTTTACTAGATATTGGTCGCTCTCGCAATTTGAGATTGGAAATTGATATTGCCAAAAACTATGGGGACGTTGAAAAATATTCTCAGTATTTTGATCATTACCAGCTCTATTTATTGGATTTAGAGATTGATGGAGAGCGTGAACGGGGCTTTCAGGTTGCTCAACAGGCTCGGGAGCGAGATCCCTTTACAAGCATTGTCTTTGTGTCCACGCACTCGGAGGCCTTGCCTCTAGCTTTTCGTTACCACTTGTCTGCCTTAGATTTTATTTCCAAGGATCAGCCAGAGGAGGATTACCGTCATCAGCTGGAACGCTGTCTGGACTATGTACTGGCAGTGGACAAGAGGGAAAATATGCGTCTCTTTACTTATAGTTTTGAGGGGAGACGGGGCTTTACTCTGCCCTACCATGAGATTTTAGCCTTTGAAACCTCAGTGGAATCCCACCGTATCAAGGTCTATTATGCTAATCATTCTATCAAGACCATTTATGGCAGTCTCAAGGATATCGCTGCCAAGGCTGAAAAAGATTACTTTGTCTATGCCAATCGCAATACTTTAGTCAGTTTACAGGCAATTGAAGAGATGACTGCCACAGAAGTGACCTTGTTAGAAGGCTTGCATTTCCCCGTATCACGGACAGCCAGAAGAACCCTAAAAAAACATCTCAATGTCTAATATCTGTTAGACTTGGATGAGTTTATCAATAAGAATGTCGGAAAATTTTCTGATATTCTTATTTTTTTGACTTCTTTTTCGAATAGATAAGTAAGAGGAAAAGGAAAGGAGCCTAGTTCATGTATCTACCAATTTTTTATCCGTGGTTTACTAAATTATTTTTCAAATAAATTTAATTAGTTGTACATTTTTGAATTGTTTTTCGAATAGATAAGTAAGAAGAAAAGGAAGGAGCCTAGCTCATGTTTATATCAATGTTCTACCCATGGTTCACTGAGTTATTTTTTAAATAAATTTAATTTAGTTGTACATTTTCGAAATTTTTTTCGAATAGATAAGTAAGAGGAAAAGGAGAGGAGCCTAGTTCATGTATCTACCAATCTTGTATCCGTGGTTCATTAAATTATTTTTTAAATAAAATTTGATTTAGTTGTACATTTTCGAAATTTTTTTCGAATAGATAAGTAAGAGGAAAAAGAAAGGAGCCTAGTTCATGTATCTACCAATTTTCTATCCATGGTTTACTAAATTATTTTTCAAATAAATTTAATTTAGTTGTACATTTTCGAATTCTTTTTCGAATAAATAAGTAAGAAGAAAAGGAAGGAGATTACGCGATGTATTTACCAATCTTATTGCCATGGTTTATCAAATGGTATTTAAAATAAATGAAATTTACCTGTTCATTTTAAATCACTTCTCAAATAGATAAGTGAGACGAAAAGGAATTCAGTAATTTATCTATTCTGGTTTTTAAAATGGTTTAAGAGCCAGAAATCGTAAACTAACAAATAGAAATAAAGGAGAAAAAAGATGACAAATTTTGACAAAATGGAACAGAACTTTGTAGCTCTTACAGAAGAAGAGTTGATGGATGTGGATGGGGGAGCATTGCCTCTTGTAGTCGCTGGAGTGTCTATTTGGAAGATAGGTGCAGCAGTAGCAGGTGGAGCAGCAGCACTTTTTGCTGGAGGAGCAGCTTTGGGGTATTATGCGAATAGACCATAATCTGATTGTAGTCAGAGAGGCATTTCTATGTTTTTAAAAAAAGAAGTGATATTATTAGGGGTATTGTTATCGCTACGTATTATTTTTACTATCGTTCAAATTTTAATTGACTATAAAATATTATCTGGGCAGTATAATATAAATTTTATAGATATTTCAGAAGTATTTACCTATCCAATACTCATTTTAATCATTTACATAGCAATAAAATATAATATAAAGGAGTAATGACGAACATGAACTTAGAACAATTTTATCAATTATCTGACGATGAATTAGTGGGAACAAAAGGTGGTTTTGGTCTTGCGGAAGCAGTTGGGATTGCAGGAGTACTGAATGCTGCTGTACAAATTTTTAATGCTGGTTACAAATTTGGTTCAGATTTTGCTCGTCGTGGACGTTAGATAATGAACAGTCGCAACCTTAATCTTAATACATTGTTACCTAAACTAGCCACTATAATTCCTTTGTTGGGAATAACTCTTAATCTCGCGCTTCATGTAATTCGTACAGGTTCGTTAGTATCCTTTAATTGGCAATGGCCTTTAGTGGGTTTGTTTTTCTCAGGATATTTTGGTATTTTTCGCAAAGATTTGTCAAAAAATAATCAAAACTATAAATGAAGAACATGAATCAAAAGGATTTTGTGTATATGAATGGTAGAGTTTTCTGTCATTCTTGTCAGGTAATACTCTTCGAAAATCAAATTCAAACCACGTCAGCTTCGCCTTGCCGTACTCAAGTACAGCCTGTGGCTAGCTTCCTAGTTTGCTCTTTGATTTTCATTGAGTATAAATAGGAGTTTACTATGAAACAATTTTTATTAGGCTTTGCTGAGGGATATTTTACCGTATCACTCATTATTTACATCGCAACGTATTTGATTTTGAGAAATCCAATCAATACCCTATTTTATCCAGAAATTTACCCTGTTTTATTTGGGCTCTTTTATCTAGGATATAAGGTCAATAAAAAGCAAGTAGAGTAAGCGGTTAAGAATGACTTGTTAGTCTGTGCTAAAATGGTTAGGGTAGAATCTAAGAATGCATCACATTGGAGTTTAATATGAAATTCGTTAAGTCAGTATTGAAAGTTTGGCCTGAAATCATGGTATTACTTATTTCGATGTCCTATATAATCATCAGATTAGTAGCTGACATAAATAAAGTATCTTTACCTACTTGGTTTGATAGTTTCAATATACCAACGATTGCATTATTTATGATGGTATTCATTCTTTTATATAGAAGTAAAAAAAGAACGGATAAATTTGAAGTAGTAGACAATCTATGGGTAAATAGGAGTCTTGTAGCAACGAATCAAAAAAGGAGTAACTATGAATCGTAATTTAGAACGGTGTTATCTATTCTGACTATGAATAGATCATACCAGAGGTGGCTTAGAAATAGCAGGGACATTAGAAATTGTAGTAATAAATAGGATGTCGTAAATGTTACTATCAATGATTTATTTGTCCCAAGTTTGCCTAGGGTGACAGTAAAACATCAATTTCCTTTCGTACCATATTTTTAGTAGGTAGGACATTCGTTCTGCCTATTTTTTGCCCCCAAAAGTGCAGTTGAGGTGTTTATTTGGAGTTTTGCATGTATTTTTTAATAAAATTTGATAAAATAGGTATAGAAATTAGGAAAGTTGAAGAAAAGAAATGAATAAGATTTTAAAATATTTTTTAGTATTTATTTTTCTATTTTTGATGAATATTTTCATCTTTAAGATACTAGCAACTCTGGGATTTCAGCTGACAATGAGTGAAAAGAGTTATATTGTACCACCGCTGTTTTCGATTATCGTTTTATATATGATTGACAAAAGAATTAGGAAGAAAAAGAAATAAATATATATTTTAGGTATGACGTTTGTTCTACCTATTTTTAAATCCCAAAAGTGCATTTTGGGGGTAGATAGGCGCATTTGGGGAGGAAGTCCAGTTTTTGTTTAGTGATTGGGGTAAGATAGTTATTATCAGATGAGTTTAGGAAAAAGGAGATGAATATGAAATTTGGGAAATGTCACTATCGTCCGCAGGTGGATCAGATGGACTGCGGTGTAGCTTCATTAGCTATGGTCTTTGGCTACTATGGTAGTTACTATTCTTTGGCTCACTTGCGAGAATTGGCCAAGACGACCATGGATGGGACGACGGCTTTGGGCTTGGTCAAGGTGGCAGAGGAGATTGGCTTTGAGACGCGAGCGATCAAGGCGGATATGACGCTTTTTGACTTGCCAGATTTGACCTTTCCTTTTGTTGCCCATGTGCTTAAGGAAGGAAAATTGCTCCACTACTATGTGGTGACTGGGCAGGATAAGGATAGCATTCATATTGCTGATCCAGATCCTGGGGTGAAATTGACCAAACTGCCACGTGAGCGCTTTGCGGAAGAATGGACAGGAGTGACTCTGTTTATGGCACCTAGTCCAGACTACAAGCCTCATAAGGATCAAAAGAATGGCCTGCTCTCTTTTATCCCTATATTAGTGAAGCAGCGTGGCTTGATTGCCAATATCGTTTTGGCAACACTCTTGGTCACCTTGATTAACATTGTGGGTTCTTATTATCTGCAGTCTATCATTGATACCTATGTGCCAGATCAGATGCGTTCGACACTGGGGATTATTTCTATTGGGTTGGTGATCGTCTATATTCTCCAGCAGATCTTATCTTACGCTCAGGAGTATCTCTTACTTGTTTTGGGGCAACGTTTGTCGATTGACGTAATTTTGTCCTATATCAAGCATGTTTTTCACCTACCTATGTCCTTTTTTGCGACACGTAGGACAGGGGAAATCGTGTCTCGTTTCACAGATGCTAACAGTATCATCGATGCGCTGGCTTCGACCATTCTTTCGATTTTCCTAGATGTATCAACGGTTGTCATTATTTCCCTTGTTTTATTTTCACAAAATACCAATCTCTTTTTCATGACTTTATTGGCGCTCCCTATCTACACAGTGATTATCTTTGCTTTTATGAAGCCGTTTGAAAAGATGAATCGGGATACCATGGAAGCCAATGCGGTTCTGTCTTCTTCTATCATTGAGGACATCAATGGTATTGAGACTATCAAGTCTTTGACCAGTGAAAGTTCACGCTACCAAAAGATTGACAAGGAATTTGTGGATTATCTGAAAAAATCCTTTACCTATAGTCGGGCAGAGAGTCAGCAAAAGGCTCTGAAAAAAGTTGCCCATCTCTTGCTCAATGTCGGCATTCTCTGGATGGGGGCTGTTCTGGTCATGGATGGCAAGATGAGTTTGGGGCAGTTGATTACCTATAATACCTTGCTGGTTTACTTTACCAATCCTTTGGAAAATATCATCAATCTGCAAACTAAGCTTCAGACGGCGCAAGTTGCCAATAACCGTCTGAATGAGGTTTATTTGGTAGCTTCTGAGT
Organism: Streptococcus sp. CF7_Ac1-12; assembly: GCF_024295905.1. Taxonomy (GTDB): domain Bacteria; phylum Bacillota; class Bacilli; order Lactobacillales; family Streptococcaceae; genus Streptococcus; species Streptococcus mitis_AP. The sequence goes on from NZ_JANCPG010000004.1 coordinate 25,472, forward strand.
TTGAGGAGAAGAAAACAGTTGGGGATCTGAGCTTGATGAAGGGAGAGATGACTTTCAAGCAGGTTTACTATAAGTATGGCTATGGTCGAGACGTCTTGTCGGATATCAATTTGACTATTCCGCAGGGTTCTAAGGTGGCTTTTGTGGGAATTTCAGGGTCAGGTAAGACGACATTGGCCAAGATGATGGTTAATTTTTACGCCCCAAGTCAAGGGGAGATTAGTCTGGGTGGTGTCAATCTCAATCAGATTGATAAAAAAGCCCTGCGCCAGTATATCAACTATCTGCCTCAACAGCCCTATGTCTTTAACGGAACGATTTTGGAGAATCTTCTTTTGGGAGCTAAGGAGGGGACGACACAGGAAGATATCTTACGGGCGGTCGAATTGGCAGAGATTCGGGAGGATATCGAGCGTATGCCACTGAATTACCAGACAGAATTGACTTCGGATGGGGCAGGAATCTCAGGTGGTCAACGTCAGAGAATTGCTCTGGCGCGTGCTCTCTTGACAGATGCGCCGGTCTTGATTTTGGATGAGGCAACTAGCAGTTTGGATATTCTGACAGAGAAGCGAATTGTCGATAATCTTATGGCTTTAGACAAGACCTTGATTTTCATTGCTCACCGCTTGACCATTGCTGAGCGGACAGAGAAGGTTGTTGTCTTGGATCAGGGCAAGATTGTTGAAGAAGGAAAGCATGCTGATTTGCTTGCACGGGGTGGCTTTTACGCCCATTTGGTGAATAGCTAGAAAGAGGAGAGGATGAAACCAGAATTTTTAGAAAGTGCGGAGTTTTATAATCGTCGTTACCATAATTTTTCCAGTCGGGTGATTGTACCCATGTCCCTTCTGCTTGTGTTTTTGCTTGGATTTGCAACATTTGCAGAGAAGGAGATGAGTTTGTCTACTAGAGCTACTGTTGAGCCTAGTCGTATCCTTGCAAATATCCAGTCAACTAGCAATAATCGCATTCTTGTCAATCATTTGGAAGAAAATAAGCTGGTTAAAAAGGGAGAACTGTTGGTTCGATATCAAGAAGGGGCAGAGGGTATCCAAGCAGAGGCCTATGCTAGTCAGTTGGACATACTTAAGGATCAAAAAAAGCAATTGGAGTATTTGCAAAAGAGTCTGCAAGAAGGAACGGATTACTTTCCAGAGGAGGATAAGTTTGGCTACCAAGCCACCTTTCGCGACTACATCAGTCAAGCAGGCAGTCTTAGGGTTAGTACATCGCAACAAAATGAGACCATCGCGTCCCAGAACGTAGCAGCTAGTCAGACTCAAGCCGAAATCGGGAACCTCATCAGTCAAACAGAGGCTAAAATTCGCGATTACCAGACAGCTAAGTCAGCTATTGAAACAGGTGCTTCCTTGGCCAGTCAGAATCTAGCCTACTCTCTCTACCAGTCTTATAAGTCTCAGGGCGAGGAAAATTCGCAATCTAAGGCCCAGGCTATTGCTCAGGTAGAAGCACAGCTTTCTCAGTTAGAAGCCAGTCTTGCTACTTACCGTGTCCAGTATGCAGGTTCAGGTACCCAGCAAGCCTATGCGTCAGGCTTAAGCAGTCAATTGGAGTCTCTCAAATCACAACACTTGGCTAAGGTTGGTCAGGAATTGACCCTACTAGCCCAGAAAATCTTGGAGGCAGAGTCAGGTAAGAAGGTTCAGGGAAATCTTTTAGACAAGGGGAAAATTACGGCGAGTGAGGATGGGGTGCTTCACCTTAATCCTGAGACCAGTGATTCTACCATGGTAGCAGAAGGTACCCTACTAGCCCAACTCTATCCGTCCTTGGAAAAAGAAGGGAAAGCCAAACTAACAGCTTATCTTAGTTCAAAAGATGTAGCAAGGATTAAGGTCGGTGATTCTGTTCGCTATACTACGACTCATGATGCCAAGAATCAACTTTTCCTAGATTCTACTATTACCAGCATCGATGCGACAGCTACTAAGACTGAGAAAGGGAATTTCTTTAAAATCGAGGCGGAGACTAATCTAACTTCGGAGCAGGCTGAAAAACTTCGGTACGGGGTGGAAGGTCGCCTGCAGATGATTACGGGCAAGAAAAGTTACCTACGTTATTATTTAGATCAATTTTTGAACAAAGAGTAATGTTCGTGTTTTTAGAGTTAAATAATTTTTAAACTGTGAGAAATCTTTTTCTTACAGTTTTTTCTTTATTATTTTTGGAGGTGATACGTTATTTATTCGGTTAAATTCTTGTAATTTTAGGTTTTTTATGGTAGAATGTGCTCAAGTAATACGAAAGGCGAACTTTAAAATGTCAAAACAATTGATCTATTCGGGAAAAGCTAAAGATATCTATACAACTGAGGATGAAAATCTTATTATTTCAACTTACAAGGACCAGGCGACTGCTTTCAATGGTGTTAAGAAGGAGCAGATTGCTGGCAAGGGAGTTTTGAATAATCAGATTTCATCTTTTATTTTTGAGAAATTAAATGCGGCTGGTGTGGCAACTCACTTTGTGGAGAAGCTTTCAGACACGGAACAACTCAATAAAAAGGTTAAGATTATTCCTTTGGAAGTCGTGCTCCGCAACTATACTGCTGGTTCCTTTTCAAAACGTTTTGGTGTGGATGAGGGAATCGCATTTGAGACTCCGATTGTCGAATTTTACTACAAAAATGATGATTTGGATGACCCATTTATCAATGACGAGCATGTGAAATTTCTACAAATTGCGGATGAGCAGCAGATTGTCTACTTGAAGGAAGAAACTCGTCGAATTAATGAACTCTTGAAAGCCTGGTTTGCTGAGATTGGACTCAAGCTGATTGACTTTAAGCTAGAGTTCGGTTTTGACAAGGATGGCAAGATTATCTTGGCAGATGAATTTTCACCAGATAACTGCCGTTTGTGGGATGCGGATGGAAACCATATGGATAAGGATGTTTTCCGTAGAGGATTAGGAGAACTAACAGATGTTTATGAGATTGTTTGGGAAAAATTGCAGGGGTTGAAATAATCTGTTAGCAACGGAAAACCTTCGTCCCTCAACTAAAAGGACTCAGGCTGAAAAGGTCCCCCAGACCTTTTCACTCCGTAGAGGATTGGGAGAACTAACAGACGTTTACGAGATTGTTTGGGAAAAGTTGCAGGAATTGAAATAAGAACCTCAAGTGCGTTTGAGAACATTGCAAGAGCTGAAATAAAGGAATAAGGATTGATGGATAAACGTATTTTTGTTGAAAAAAAGGCTGATTTTCAGGTCAAGTCAGAGAGTTTGGTAAGAGAGCTCCAACACAACTTGGGACTTTCAAGCTTGAAAAGTATTCGTATTGTGCAAGTGTATGATGTCTTTAGCTTGGCTGAGGACTTGTTTGCGCCTGCAGAGAAACACATCTTCTCTGAGCAGGTGACAGACCATGTCTTGGCTGAAGCTGCTGTACAGGCGGATCTTGCCAACTATGCTTTCTTTGCCATTGAAAGCCTGCCAGGGCAGTTTGACCAGCGTGCGGCTTCTTCACAGGAAGCATTGCTTTTGTTGGGAAATTCGAGTGATGTGACGGTTAATACAGCACAACTTTACTTAGTCAATAAAGATATTGATGCGACTGAGTTGGAAGCAGTCAAGAATTACTTGCTCAACCCAGTTGATTCTCGTTTCAAGGACATCACGACAGGGATTGCCAAGCAGGAATTTTCAGAGTCAGACAAGACCATTCCTAAATTGACTTTCTTTGAAAGCTATACAGCAGAAGACTTTGCTCGCTACAAGGCCGAGCAAGGGATGGCCATGGAAGTGGATGATTTACTCTTTATCCAAGACTATTTCAAGTCAATCGGGCGCGTGCCGACGGAAACAGAACTCAAGGTTTTGGACACTTACTGGTCTGACCACTGCCGTCACACGACGTTTGAGACAGAGTTGAAACACATCGACTTTTCAGCTTCTAAATTCCAAAAGCAATTGCAGTCAACCTATGATAAATATATCGCTATGCGCGATGAGTTGGGGCGTTCTGAAAAACCGCAAACCTTGATGGATATGGCAACTATTTTCGGTCGTTATGAGCGTGCTAATGGACGTTTGGATGATATGGAAGTGTCAGACGAAATCAATGCTTGCTCAGTAGAAATCGAAGTGGATGTTGATGGTGTGAAAGAGCCATGGCTCCTAATGTTCAAGAATGAAACTCACAACCACCCAACGGAAATTGAGCCATTTGGTGGGGCTGCTACCTGTATCGGTGGAGCCATTCGTGACCCATTGTCAGGACGTTCATACGTTTACCAAGCTATGCGTATCTCGGGTGCAGGTGATATTACAGCACCAATCTCTGAAACGCGTGCTGGTAAATTGCCACAACAAGTCATTTCGAAGACAGCGGCTCATGGTTATTCTTCATATGGGAACCAAATTGGGCTTGCGACGACCTATGTTCGTGAGTACTTCCACCCAGGCTTTGTAGCTAAACGCATGGAGTTGGGTGCCGTTGTCGGTGCTGCTCCTAAGGAAAATGTAGTCCGTGAAAAACCGGAAGCGGGGGATGTCATTATCCTGCTCGGTGGCAAGACTGGACGTGATGGCGTCGGTGGTGCGACAGGTTCTTCTAAGGTTCAAACAGTTGAGTCTGTAGAGACTGCTGGAGCAGAGGTTCAAAAAGGGAATGCCATCGAAGAACGCAAGATTCAACGCCTTTTCCGTAATGGCGATGTCACTCGTCTCATCAAGAAATCTAATGACTTTGGTGCTGGTGGTGTCTGTGTAGCTATCGGTGAATTAGCAGACGGTCTTGAAATCGACCTTAATAAAGTTCCTCTTAAATACCAAGGCTTGAATGGTACCGAAATTGCCATCTCTGAATCACAAGAACGGATGGCAGTTGTGGTGCGTCCTAAGGATGTAGATGCCTTCGTTGCAGAATGTAATAAAGAAAATATTGACGCTGTTGTGGTTGCGACAGTGACTGAAAAACCAAATCTAGTCATGCACTGGAATGGTGAAACAATTGTCGACTTAGAACGTCGTTTCCTTGATACCAATGGTGTGCGCGTGGTCGTTGATGCAAAGGTGGTGGACAAGGATGTCAATCTTCCAGAAGAACGTCAAACATCTGCTAACACACTTGAAGCAGATACTCTTACGGTTCTATCTGACCTCAACCATGCGAGTCAAAAAGGATTACAGACTATCTTTGACTGCTCTGTTGGACGCTCAACGGTCAATCACCCACTTGGCGGTCGCTATCAACTCACTCCAACTGAGGCATCTGTACAGAAATTGCCAGTTCAACACGGTGTGACTCATATTGCTTCAGTCATTGCTCAAGGTTTCAACCCATATGTAGCAGAATGGTCTCCATACCACGGTGCTGCTTATGCGGTTATCGAAGCAACTGCTCGTTTGGTTGCTGCTGGTGCCAACTGGTCTAAGGCTCGCTTCTCTTACCAAGAGTATTTCGAGCGCATGGATAAACAAGCTGAGCGTTTTGGTCAGCCAGTGGCAGCTCTCCTAGGCTCTATCGAGGCACAAATTCAGCTTGGTTTGCCATCTATCGGTGGTAAGGACTCCATGTCTGGTACCTTTGAAGAATTGACGGTGCCACCAACCTTGGTTGCCTTTGGTGTGACAACAGCAGATAGCCGTAAGGTGCTTTCTCCCGAATTCAAGACTGCTGGGGAAAATATTTATTACATTCCAGGTCAAGCATTGGCTCAAGAGATTGACTTCGATCTTATCAAGTCTAACTTCGCTCAATTTGAAGCCCTTCAAAAGGCTTACAAAGTAACATCTGCATCAGCTGTTAAATACGGTGGTGTCGTTGAAAGCTTGGCTCTTGCTACCTTTGGAAATCATATCGGTGCAGAGGTGATCTTGCCTGAACTTGAAAGTTCTTTGACAGCACAATTGGGCGGATTTGTCTTCACATCTCCTGAAGAAATCGCTGGAGTAGAGAAAATCGGTCAAACAAGTGCAGACTTTACACTGATTGTCAACGGTGTGAAGCTAGATGGACACAAACTTGACAGTGCCTTCCAAGGCAAGCTGGAGGGAGTTTACCCGACAGAATTTACTCAAGCGAAAGAACTGGCTGAAGTACCAGCTGTGGTATCAGATATTGTGATTAAAGCAAAAGAAAAGGTTGAAAAACCTATGGTCTATATCCCAGTCTTCCCAGGAACCAACTCAGAATATGATTCAGCTAAAGCCTTTGAGAAAGAAGGTGCAGAGGTTAACTTGGTGCCATTCGTGACCTTGAATGAAGAAGCTATTGTCAAGTCAGTTGAAACTATGGTTGACAATATTGGAAAGGCTAACATTCTCTTCTTTGCAGGTGGATTCTCAGCTGCGGACGAGCCAGATGGTTCAGCCAAGTTTATTGTCAATATTCTGCTTAATGAAAAAGTGCGTGCAGCTATTGATAGCTTTATCGCTCGTGGTGGCTTGATTATCGGTATCTGTAATGGATTCCAAGCACTCGTCAAATCAGGTCTTCTTCCATACGGGAACTTTGAAGATGCCAATAGTACTAGCCCAACCCTCTTCTACAATGATGCCAACCAACACGTGGCCAAGATGGTGGAAACTCGGATTGCCAATACCAACTCGCCATGGTTGGATGGGGTGCAAGTTGGTGAGATTCATGCCATTCCTGTTTCACACGGTGAAGGGAAATTTGTTGTGACGGCTGAGGAATTCGCTGAACTCCGTGACAATGGACAAATTTTCAGCCAATATGTTGACTTTAACGGCAAACCAAGTATGGATTCTAAGTACAATCCAAATGGTTCTGTAAATGCTATAGAGGGAATTACTAGCAAGAATGGCCAAATCATCGGTAAGATGGGCCACTCAGAACGTTATGAGGACGGTCTTTTCCAAAATATCCCAGGCAATAAAGACCAGCACCTGTTTGCGTCGGCGGTTAAATACTTTACTGGAAAATAAGACTTGCAGATTTTCTAATAGATAGTATCAGTAATGTAAAAGTCATGTAAATCTAGCTCATGATGATTGCAAATGAAAATTAGGTATAAAAAATGACATACGAAGTAAAATCTCTTAATGAAGAATGCGGTGTTTTCGGTATCTGGGGACATCCAGATGCTGCTAAATTGACCTATTTTGGTCTCCACAGTCTTCAGCACCGTGGTCAGGAGGGGGCAGGAATCCTCTCCAATGATCAGGGACAATTGAAGCGCCATCGTGACATGGGTCTTCTATCAGAAGTCTTCAGAAATCCTGCTAACTTAGATAAATTGACGGGAACTGGTGCGATTGGGCATGTGCGTTACGCGACTGCTGGCGAAGCTTCTGTAGATAACATCCAGCCCTTCCTCTTCCGTTTTCACGATATGCAGTTTGGCTTGGCTCATAATGGGAACCTGACCAATGCGGCCTCTCTCAAGAAAGAATTGGAAGAACGAGGAGCGATTTTCAGCGCGACTTCGGACTCGGAAATCTTGGCTCATCTCATTCGTCGTAGTCACAATCCGAACTTGATGGGCAAAATCAAGGAAGCGCTCAGCCTTGTCAAAGGTGGCTTTGCTTATATCCTGCTGTTTGAGGACAAGTTGATTGCGGCTCTTGACCCAAATGGCTTCCGTCCGCTTTCTATCGGGAAAATGGCCAACGGAGCGGTGGTTGTTTCATCTGAAACCTGTGCTTTTGAGGTTATTGGTGCAGAGTGGATTCGTGATTTGAAGCCAGGTGAGATTGTGATCATTGATGACAAGGGAATCCAGTATGATAGCTATACGGATGATACTCAGCTCGCGATTTGTTCTATGGAGTATATCTATTTTGCCCGCCCTGATTCTAATATCCACGGTGTCAATGTCCATACGGCTCGCAAACGTATGGGTGCCCAATTGGCGCGTGAATTCAAGCATGAGGCGGATATTGTGGTCGGTGTGCCCAATTCTTCCCTTAGCGCAGCCATGGGATTTGCGGAAGAATCCGGTTTGCCAAATGAAATGGGACTTATCAAGAACCAATACACGCAACGTACCTTTATCCAGCCGACTCAAGAATTGCGGGAGCAAGGGGTGCGGATGAAACTGTCTGCTGTTTCTGGTGTTGTAAAAGGCAAGCGTGTGGTTATGATTGATGACTCTATTGTACGTGGAACAACCTCGCGTCGTATCGTTCAGCTCTTGAAAGAAGCTGGTGCGACTGAGGTTCACGTTGCCATTGGTAGTCCAGCGCTAGCTTATCCATGTTTCTACGGGATTGATATCCAGACCCGTCAGGAACTGATTGCGGCTAATCATACGGTCGAAGAAACTCGCCAAATCATTGGTGCGGACAGTCTGACTTATCTTTCTGTTGAGGGATTGATTGATTCGATTGGTATTGAAACAGATGCGCCAAATGGCGGTCTCTGTGTCGCTTACTTTGACGGTGACTACCCAACGCCTCTCTACGACTACGAAGAAGATTATCGTAGAAGTTTAGAAGAAAAGACCAGTTTTTACAAATAGATGACAGATTCTCCATTAAAGAAAAGGAAAAATAAAATGGCAAATAAAAATGCGTACGCTCAATCTGGTGTGGATGTTGAAGCGGGTTATGAAGTTGTTGAACGGATTAAAAAGCACGTGGCTCGTACGGAGCGTGCAGGTGTCATGGGAGCTCTTGGTGGCTTTGGTGGTATGTTTGACCTTTCAAAGACTGGGGTTAAAGAACCTGTCTTGATTTCAGGAACTGACGGTGTCGGAACCAAACTCATGCTGGCTATCAAGTACGACAAGCACGATACCATCGGTCAGGACTGTGTGGCCATGTGTGTCAATGATATCATCGCTGCAGGTGCGGAGCCCCTCTATTTCCTTGACTACGTAGCGACAGGGAAGAATGAACCAGCTAAGCTAGAACAAGTTGTCGCTGGTGTGGCAGAAGGTTGTGTGCAGGCAGGCGCTGCCCTCATTGGTGGGGAAACAGCTGAGATGCCTGGCATGTACGGCGAAGCTGACTATGACTTGGCAGGTTTTGCGGTCGGTGTGGCTGAAAAATCTCAAATCATTGACGGTTCAAAAGTGGCAGAGGGAGATGTTCTTCTCGGACTTGCTTCAAGTGGGATTCATTCCAATGGTTACTCTCTCGTCCGTCGTGTCTTTGCGGATTACACAGGTGAGGAAGTCCTGCCAGAATTGGAAGGCAAGCAACTCAAGGAAGTTCTTCTTGAGCCGACTCGTATCTATGTCAAGGCTGTTTTGCCACTCATCAAAGAAGAGTTGGTCAACGGCATTGCCCACATCACAGGTGGTGGCTTTATCGAAAATGTCCCTCGTATGTTTGCAGCTGACTTGGCTGCTGAGATTGAGGAAGACAAGATTCCAGTTTTACCGATTTTCAAAGCTCTTGAGAAATACGGTGAAATCAAACATAAAGAAATGTTTGAAATTTTCAATATGGGTGTGGGACTTATGCTAGCAGTTAGCCCTGAAAATGTAATTCGTGTCAAGGAATTGTTGGATGAACCAGTCTATGAAATTGGTCGCATCGTCAAGAAAGAAAACGAAAGTGTCATCATCAAATGAAAAGAATAGCGGTTTTTGCCTCTGGTAATGGCTCAAATTTTCAGGTGATTGCCGAAGAATTTCCAGTGGAGTTTGTCTTTTCAGACCATCGTGACGCCTATGTGCTCGAACGTGCAGACAAGCTTGGCGTTCTGTCCTATGCTTTTGAACTCAAGGAGTTTGAGAGCAAGGCAGACTACGAAGCAGCCCTTGTCGAACTCTTGGAAGAACACCAGATTGACTTAGTTTGCCTAGCAGGCTACATGAAAATCGTTGGGCCAACCTTATTGGCGGCTTATGAAGGTCGGATTATCAACATTCACCCAGCTTATTTGCCAGAATTTCCAGGAGCTCATGGGATTGAGGATGCTTGGAATGCTGGAGTTGCTGAGAGCGGCGTGACCATTCATTGGGTGGATTCAGGTGTGGATACAGGAAAGATTATCAAACAAGTGCGCGTGCCAAGGCTGGCTGATGATACGATTGACAGTTTTGAAGCTCGCATTCATGAGGCAGAGTACAAGTTGTATCCGGAAGTAGTGAAGGCTCTATTTACAGATTGACTTTTTGATGATTCATATGATATCTTTGATTCAAAATTGGAGTCAGTGATTGTTGAAGACGGCTTCAAACGGAGGTATTTGTAATGTTAGAATCTAAAAAAACAACTCGATATGTATTTTATGTCTATCTGATGTTATTAACTTGGGGAATCTTATTTAAGTTTGAGACCAATCCTGAATTTATAGCATTTTTCTTAGCTCCAAGGTACATCAATTGGATTCCATTTTCGGAACCATTAATAGTAGATGGAAAAATTGTTTTTGCTGAAATGTTATTTAATCTGATTTCCTTTATTCCATTAGGTGTTTGTTTCCCTCTGATAAAAACTAATTTATCTAGTTTAAGAATAGTCGGAACAGGTTTCTTGATTAGTTTATTGTTTGAGTGCTTACAGTATATTTTAGCAATAGGTATAACAGATATAACGGATTTGGCTTTAAATACGCTAGGTGTTTGTGTAGGCTTACTGATTTATCAAATTTTTATAAGAGTGTTCAAATCACAGACTAGAAAATGGGTCAATATCTTAGGTATGCTTAGCCTTGGTTTTGCTTATTTTATTTTACTGTTACTGCATTTAATTGGTGTTTAACTAATGATTAAAAAGGAGAATATAATGACTAAACGTGCCTTAATCAGCGTCTCAGACAAAGCGGGCATTGTTGAATTTGTCCAAGAACTTAAAAAACTTGGTTGGGAGATTATCTCGACAGGTGGAACCAAGGTTGCCCTTGATAATGCTGGGGTGAATCAGTCTGGTGTGACCATGCACTGGGTGGACTCAGGTGTGGATACAGGAAAGGTCATCAAACAAGTACGTGTACCACGATTAGCTGATGATACCATTGACAGCTTTGAAGATCGCATTCATGAAGCGGAATATCAGCTCTATCCAGAAGTTCTCGAGAGTTTAGGGGTAGGGAGAAGGTAAGAAGTAAATCAAGTTTTGATTGTGCAATATTGCTAGGAGAAAAAAATGATTGAGATGAAATTAGTAGATGAGAGCAGTTTTCAGGCAGTGTTGGATTTGAAAATATCTGAAGCTGATGAACGAGCACGTTTCGTAGCTCCAAATGTACGCTCTTTAGCTGACGCATGGCTCTATCGGGAAAATGAAGATGTGTTTCCGAGGGCAATCTATTGGGATAAGCAAGTGGTTGGCTTTCTCCTGCTGGAAATAGACGTGGATGAAGCGGAATACTTTATCTGGCGGATAATGATTGGTCAGCAGTACCAAGGAAGAGGTTATGGTCGAAAAGCCTTGGAAGTTCTAATCAAAGAGGCTCAGATGGATAGAGCTTGCAGTCATATTGTTGCAGATTATGTGGTTGGAAATGAAAAAATGAAGCACCTGTTGACTAGTTTGGGTTTTCAGGAAACAGGATTTATAGAAGAAAATAACGAAGTCGCTATGCGCTTGGACCTAAAGAAAGAAGAATAGAATGACGAAAAAAGCTTTAATCAGTGTCTCAGACAAAGTGGGCATTGTTGAATTTGCCCAAGAACTCAAAAAACTTGGTTGGGAGATTATCTCGACGGGTGGGACCAAGGTTGCCCTTGATAATGCTGGAGTGGACACCATTGCTATCGATGATGTGACTGGTTTTCCAGAAATGATGGATGGTCGTGTTAAGACCCTTCATCCAAATATACACGGTGGACTCCTCGCTCGTCGTGACTTGAATAGTCACCTGGAAGCGGCCAAAGACAATCAAATCGAGCTCATTGACCTTGTAGTGGTCAACCTTTATCCATTTAAGGAGACCATTCTCAAGCCAGACGTGACTTACGCTGATGCAGTGGAAAATATTGACATCGGTGGGCCATCTATGCTTCGTTCAGCAGCCAAAAACCACGCTAGCGTGACGGTTGTGGTAGACCCTGCTGACTATACAGTGGTTTTGGACGAGTTGTCAGCCAATGGTGAAACGACTTACGAAACGCGTCAACGTTTGGCAGCCAAAGTATTTCGTCACACAGCGGCTTATGACGCCTTGATTGCAGAGTATTTCACAGCTCAAGTCGGAGAAAGCAAACCTGAAAAGCTCACTTTGACCTATGACCTCAAACAAGCCATGCGTTACGGTGAGAACCCTCAACAAGACGCGGATTTCTACCAAAAAGCTTTGCCAACAGACTATTCGATTGCTTCAGCTAAACAGCTCAATGGGAAAGAATTGTCATTCAATAATATCCGTGACGCTGATGCGGCCATTCGTATTATCCGTGACTTCAAAGACCGTCCAACCGTTGTGGCTCTCAAACACATGAACCCATGTGGGATTGGTCAAGCTGATGATATCGAAACAGCTTGGGACTACGCTTATGAGTCTGACCCAGTTTCTATCTTTGGTGGGATTGTCGTTCTCAACCGTGAGGTGGATGCTGCGACAGCTGAGAAGATGCATGGCGTTTTCCTTGAAATCATCATCGCACCAAGCTATACGAATGAAGCGCTAGCTATTTTAACCAACAAAAAGAAAAACTTGCGTATCCTTGCCTTGCCATTTGACGCTCAAGAGGCTAGCGAAGTGGAAGCAGAATACACAGGCGTGGTTGGTGGACTTCTCGTGCAAAACCAAGACGTGGTCAAAGAAAGCCCAGCTGACTGGGAAGTGGTAACCAAACGCCAACCGACAGAGACAGAAGCGATAGCATTTGAGTTCGCTTGGAAAGCCATCAAGTATGTCAAATCCAACGGTATCATTGTGACTAACGACCACATGACACTTGGTGTTGGCCCAGGTCAAACCAACCGTGTGGCTTCTGTTCGTATTGCGATTGAACAAGCTAAAGATCGTCTTGACGGTTCTGTCCTTGCTTCGGATGCCTTCTTCCCATTCGCGGATAACGTGGAAGAAATCGCCAAAGCGGGAATTAAGGCTATCATCCAGCCAGGTGGATCGGTCCGTGATCAGGAATCCATCGAAGCTGCTGACAAATACGGCTTGACTATGGTCTTCACAGGAGTGAGACATTTTAGACATTAAGAACGTTAAAGGGAAGAAAGCAGTTTCTTTCCTTTTTTGCGTAAAAACGCGGAGTGAAACGAGATTAAAACGAACGTTTATGGTATAATGTTATTAAATAATTCGCAAAAGAGGTTATAAGATGAAGCTGTTAGTTGTCGGATCGGGTGGTCGTGAACATGCCATTGCTAAGAAGTTGCTTGAGTCAAAAGAGGTAGAAAAGGTTTTTGTTGCTCCTGGAAATGACGGTATGACTCTGGATGATCTGGAATTGGTGGACATCTCTATTTCCGAACATTTTAAATTGATTGACTTCGCAAAGGCCAACGATATTGCTTGGACCTTTATCGGTCCAGATGATGCCCTTGCTGCTGGTATCGTGGATGATTTTAACCAAGCTGGTCTCAAAGCCTTTGGTCCGACAAGATTGGCGGCAGAGCTGGAGTGGTCCAAGGATTTTGCCAAGGAAATCATGGTCAAATATGGCGTTCCGACAGCAACCTATGGTTCATTTTCAGATTTCGAGGAAGCCAAGGCCTATATCGAAAAGCAGGGTGCACCTATCGTAGTCAAGGCAGATGGTTTGGCCCTTGGAAAAGGTGTCGTTGTTGCTGAGACAGTCGAGCAAGCCATCGAAGCCACTCACGAGATGCTATTGGACAATAAATTTGGTGACTCAGGTGCGCGTGTGGTCATAGAGGAATTCCTCGAAGGGGAAGAATTCTCACTCTTTGCCTTTGTCAATGGTGATAAGTTCTACATCATGCCAACAGCTCAGGACCACAAACGTGCCTATGATGGCGATAAGGGGCCTAACACGGGCGGTATGGGTGCCTACGCACCAGTTCCACACTTGTCACAGAGTGTAGTTGATACAGCGGTTAAGACTATTGTCAAGCCAGTCCTTGAGGGCATGATTAAAGAAGGTCGCCCTTATCTGGGTGTCCTTTACGCAGGTCTTATCTTGACAGCTGATGGCCCTAAAGTCATCGAGTTCAACGCTCGCTTTGGAGATCCAGAAACGCAAATTATCCTGCCTCGATTAACCTCTGATTTTGCCAAAAATATCACGGATATTCTGGATGGCAAGGAAGCAAATATCACTTGGAAGGACAAGGGGGTGACTCTGGGTGTAGTTGTCGCATCCAACGGTTATCCGCTAGACTATGAAAAAGGTGTCAAGTTGTCAGCCAAGACAGAAGGGGACATCATCACCTACTATGCCGGGGCTAAGTTTTCGGAAAATAGCAGAGCACTGCTATCAAACGGAGGACGAGTTTATATGCTCGTCACCACAGCAGCCACCGTCAAAGAAGCCCAGGACACCATCTACCAAGAATTCGCCCAACAAAAAACAGAAGGCCTCTTCTACCGAACAGATATCGGAAGTAAAGCTATTCGATAAAGGTATAAGAAAAAAGCGATGCAGTCGTCAAGTACGTTAATAGTCGTTTGATTTGCGAGCGTTAGCGAGCTAATATAGAACAATCACCGCTGTTGTGCAAGAACGATTGAATGACAATACAATCGTTCAGGGAAATTGGAAGACCTTGGGCTTCCGATTTAGGCATGAGACACCTTTGGTGGCTGCTGCCGTCCCTCACAACTTAAGGTGATTGTTGAAAAAGAGGAAAAAGGAAAAGAAATGAAATCAGTAATTTCCATTATCATGGGCTCAAAATCCGACTGGGCAACCATGCAAAAAACCGCAGAAGTCCTAGATCGCTTTGGTGTAGCCTACGAAAAGAAAGTTGTTTCTGCACACCGTACACCAGACCTCATGTTTAAACATGCGGAGGAAGCACGTAGTCGCGGTATCAAGGTCATCATAGCGGGTGCTGGAGGCGCAGCCCATTTGCCAGGTATGGTCGCAGCTAAAACAACCCTTCCAGTCATTGGGGTGCCCGTCAAATCACGTGCCCTTAGTGGCGTGGACTCGCTCTATTCTATCGTTCAGATGCCGGGCGGTGTGCCTGTGGCGACAATGGCTATTGGTGAAGCTGGTGCGACAAATGCGGCTCTCTTTGCCCTCCGTCTCCTCTCAGTAGAGGACCAAGCTATTGCGACAGCTTTGGCAGATTTTGCAGAAGAACAAGGAAAAATCGCAGAGGAGTCGACGAATGAGCTCATCTAAAACAATCGGCATTATCGGTGGTGGTCAACTGGGTCAGATGATGGCCATTTCTGCTATCTATATGGGTCACAAGGTTATCGCGCTGGATCCTGCGGCGGATTGCCCGGCCTCTCGCGTTGCGGAAATCATCGTGGCTCCTTATGACGATGTGGATGCCCTTCGTCAGCTGGCGGACCGCTGTGATGTTCTCACTTATGAATTTGAAAATGTCGATGCCGACGGTTTGGATGCTGTTATCAAGGATGGACAACTCCCTCAAGGAACCGATCTACTTCGCATCTCCCAAAACCGGATTTTTGAAAAGGACTTCCTTTCTAACAAGGCTCAAGTAACGGTGGCTCCTTACAAGGTTGTAAATTCTAGTCAAGACTTGGCGGAGATTGACCTGTCCAAAAACTATGTCCTCAAGACTGCGACTGGTGGCTATGACGGGCATGGGCAAAAGGTCATTCGCTCAGAAGCAGACTTGGAAGAAGCCTATGAACTAGCAGACTCAGCAGATTGTGTCTTGGAAGAATTTGTCAATTTTGACCTTGAAATTTCTGTCATCGTGTCAGGAAATGGCAAGGACGTGACGGTTTTCCCAGTTCAGGAAAATATCCACCGTAACAACATCCTGTCAAAAACCATCGTGCCAGCTCGCATTTCAGAAAGTCTAGCTGAAAAAGCCAAAGCCATGGCTGTACGTATCGCAGAACAGCTGAGTCTCTCTGGAACTCTCTGCGTAGAAATGTTTGCGACAGCTGATGATATCATCGTCAATGAAATCGCTCCACGACCACACAACTCTGGGCATTATTCAATTGAAGCCTGCGACTTCTCACAATTTGACACCCATATCTTGGGTGTTCTGGGAGCACCATTGCCAGCTATTCACCTACATGCCCTAGCTGTCATGCTCAACGTTCTCGGACAGCATGTCGAGGCTGCTGAAACATACGTCACAGAAAATCCAAGCGCCCACCTCCACATGTATGGTAAAATAGAAGCGAAGCACAACCGCAAGATGGGACATGTCACTTTGTTTAGTGATGTGCCGGATGGTGTGGAAGAGTTTGGGGAAGGAATTGATTTTTAGGTGATGTCTATGATTCAAATCATCGTAAATGCATTTATTGAAAAGGATAAGACTGGAGCAGTCGTCGAAGTCTTGTTTGCTAGTAGTGACAACGAAAAGGTGAAGGCCAAATATGAGGAGCTAGTTGTTCAATATCCTGAAAACTATTTAGCAATTTATGATTTACCATTGGATACTGATCTCAATGAATTACCACACTATCCATCTGTGTTTATTGGAAAAGAGGAGTTTGAAGGAAATGAGAAAGAAATATGACTTTTAAATTAGTTGATTCTTATGACGAAATTAAAGCGGGTGATGATGGATATTATCTAATTCATAGTAACTGGGATGACTGGTTTAAATACGAAACCACTTATTCTTTTTATATTAAGGAAAATATGTCTATAATAAACATTGGCTCACTGAAGATAGGCGAGATGACGATGCTAGGAAGGGTTCCACGCTTACCTTCAGAATTTGAAAACTTACCAGATGACTTCTTCTCATTAGTTACAGATGAAAGCTTTTATTATGAAATTGATAGAATAGCTAAGGAACAGAGAGAATATATTTTAACTTCTTTAAGGGATGTTGCATTCAATAAAGCTTTGTATGAAAAAGTAAAGGATACAGATGTTTTTCAGGTTTCTTTAACTAGAGGTATATTAAGTTCAACAATTGAAAATAAATATTTTCGTTTAGCTGAAGGGAATACGAAGCTATCAGACTATGATTTCTCGTTTAGAATGACAGAAAGTTGTTCATTGGATTTTAGAGTGAATCCTCAAAAATTTCCAGCTTCAAATATACATGCAATTATTGGGAGAAACGGAGTTGGGAAATCTTATCTATTAACAGAGATGGTCGACAGTGCAATAAACAAAGATGAGCGATTTTCATTTAATACAGAGTATCAAGATAATTTTTTTTCAAACATAATCTCAGTAAACTTTAGTAATTTTGAAAATAAAAAATTATTTGAAGAGAGTGAAGATAGAAGCAATGGTTATTTATATTATCATTTATCAAATAAAACTGAAGCTAAAAAACCAGAAAAATGTAATTTTTTAAGGGAACAAGATGGAGAAATCATTAACTATGTTCCTGAGGGATGGAATGCGGTATTTATTGAAAGTTTAAGGTTAACATTGAGAAAAAAACCTAAACTTTGGAGAGATTGTATAAACATATTGTATAGCGATCCTATCTTTAGCCAAACAAATGTTCATCTACTTTCTGATACTTTTCAGACTTACTCAGATCTTCGTAAGTTTAATATGGAATCATATAAAATATTTAGTAGTTTAAGTTCAGGGCATAAGATTGTATTACTTACAATTACAAAGTTAGTAGAACTAGCATTTGAAAAGACATTAGTTATTCTAGATGAACCTGAATTACATCTACATCCCCCATTGTTAAGTAGTTTTATAAGGAGTCTATCTCATCTACTTATAAAGAGAAATGGAGTTGCGATTTTGGCTACACACTCGCCAGTAATTCTTCAAGAGGTACAAAAAGATTGTGTTTATAAACTAACGAGAGATGTTAAATCTGATGCGATGGATGCTCATAGACCAGATATTGAGACGTTTGCTCAAGATATTGGTAGTTTAACTTTTGAAGTTTTTAATTTAGAAGCGAAAGAATCAGGATTTAATACGCTTATTAATCAAATTGCGAGAGAGGGGCTTGATTTTGAAGAGTCTTTAAGCAGATTTGATAATAAAATGGGGTCTTTAGGATATAAATTATTATTGTCGAAAATTTTAGAGAGAGAGTTAGGTGATGGACCTGATGCGTAAATTAGAGATTCCATATCTGACACTGGATGATATTTTTTATGACTTAACTCATGGTATTCAAAAGAAGAAATTGATTAATGGTGAGGAAGTAGATTATTTTAATCTATTTGAATTATGTAAAGATAGAATAGTTATATTCGAAGAATTTTATCGTTCTTTAGCATCTACAGGTGAATTGTATTTATTAAAAGAGGAACAATGTATAGTTTCAAGAGATGTGGGCTTTGAAGAGATGAAATATCTTTATGAGGAAAGATTACGTAAAAAGTTCAATGATAGTTTATATACATGGTTAAAAACAAACGATAAAAGAAATTTTCATAAGTGTTCATACTGTGAACAGGGAGACGTTAGTGAGCTAGATCATCTTTTACCCCAATCAAAGTTTCCTATCTTTGCAGTAACACCAATAAATCTAATACCATCTTGCCATGAATGTAATCTTAATAAATTGGATGACGATAGTATGTTGATAAATCCGTATTTTGAAGATACTACTAATGAACACTGGTTGATTTGCAGTATTATCAGCCACTCTGGCATTTGTATAGCTCAATACAGATTAGATTTTTCGAATACTCAATATACTCCAGAAATGAAACAAAGTATTCGAAATATTTATGAAAATGGGAAAAATAGTATTATGAAGCGCTATTCAATCTGGGGAAATAATAAGTTAGCTGATAAAATTACAATATGGAAAGAGATTTTTAGAAATAATGGTTCAAAAGAACTAATAAAAATGTTAAAATCAGAAAACTCATCGAGAAAAACAAGCTCTAAAAATTCTTATGAATCCTCTCTTTATGAAGGAATGATTAAATTTATTGATTTAGGTGGAAGCATTTAAATATGAAATTATTTATAGAAAGGAAGAATAGCCTCGTTTTCGTTTAACTGAATACGGACTTCCTTGAACTGAAACTTTAAACAAAAGAAAGGAAAAATGAACAACATGATCAACCGTTACTCTCGCCCTGAGATGGCGAACATTTGGAGTGAAGAAAACAAATACCGTGCTTGGCTTGAGGTGGAAATCTTGGCTGACGAGGCATGGGCTGAGTTGGGGGAAATCCCTAAGGAAGATGTGGCTTTGATTCGCGAAAAAGCGGACTTTGACATCGACCGTATTTTGGAGATTGAGCAGGAGACGCGTCACGATGTGGTGGCTTTCACACGTGCGGTTTCTGAAACACTTGGTGAAGAGCGTAAGTGGGTTCACTATGGTTTGACTTCTACCGACGTAGTAGATACGGCCTACGGTTACCTCTACAAGCAGGCCAACGACATCATCCGTCGTGACCTTGAAAACTTCACCAACATCATCGCTGATAAGGCTAAGGAGCACAAGTTTACCATCATGATGGGTCGTACCCACGGGGTACACGCTGAGCCGACAACTTTCGGTCTTAAATTGGCAACTTGGTACAGCGAAATGAAGCGCAATATCGAGCGTTTCGAGCATGCGGCTGCTGGTGTGGAAGCTGGTAAGATTTCTGGTGCGGTTGGAAACTTTGCCAATATCCCGCCATTCGTTGAGCAATACGTCTGCGACAAGCTTGGTATCCGTGCTCAAGAAATCTCAACACAGGTTCTTCCTCGTGACCTTCACGCTGAGTACTTTGCAGTTCTTGCCAGCATCGCGACTTCTATTGAGCGCATGGCGACTGAGATTCGCGGTTTGCAAAAGTCTGAACAACGCGAAGTAGAAGAATTCTTTGCTAAAGGGCAAAAAGGTTCATCTGCAATGCCTCACAAACGCAACCCTATCGGTTCTGAGAACATGACAGGCCTTGCGCGTGTTATCCGTGGTCACATGATTACAGCCTATGAAAACGTTGCTCTCTGGCACGAACGTGATATCTCTCACTCATCAGCTGAGCGCATCATCACACCAGATACAACTATCTTGATTGACTACATGCTCAACCGCTTTGGAAATATTGTCAAGAATTTGACAGTCTTCCCAGAAAACATGATTCGCAATATGAACTCTACGTTTGGTCTGATCTTTAGCCAACGTGCTATGTTGACCTTGATTGAAAAAGGCATGACTCGTGAGCAAGCCTATGATTTGGTGCAACCAAAAACAGCCTACTCTTGGGACAATCAAGTAGACTTTAAACCACTTCTTGAGGCAGATCCAGAAGTGACATCACGCCTCACACAAGAAGAAATCGATGAAATCTTCAACCCTCTTTATTACACTAAACGAGTGGATGATATCTTTGAACGTCTTGGTTTAGGATAATTAGAATAAAAATCGAATTTCTATTACTCTATTTATAGGAGTAGTAGAACTTCGATTTTTCTTTTTTATTAAAGCTATTTTTATAAAAAGATTCCCTATATTTTAGTAAAATTTAAACAAATTTAGTCTATCTTAATTAACATATAGAAAATATACTTTTAATGTCATATAATAAACATAGAAAAAGCCCAAGCGCTTAGGCTTAGGCTTTCTTCTTAGTGATCACGGTCACATGAAATGAATTTGATTTTGTAGTAATCCGCTCGTTTATATGTTTCGCTGTAAGCGAGAACTTGACCAGTAGACTCTAGTTTAGTAGTCTTGGTTTGTAAAACGGTTGGGAATTGTTCATCGACTCCGAGGACCGAAGCCGCATGTTCTGGAGTTGGAAATGCTATTTCATTGATTTCTTCAAAATGTTCATCATTCATGTGAATGTGGTAATCCAATTTGAAACGGTTATAGATAGAGCTATAATATTCAAGATTTGGATAATTTGCGTTGATGTATTGTTCTGGAATGTAAGATGTATGGTAGATGTAGACAACACCACCTGTTTCGCGTATGCGTTCAATCTTGTAGTAGAACTGATCTCCGCGTAGTCCAAGTTTTTCTAAGTAGCTTAGTTTGTTTCCACGCTCAATAGAAAGGACGGTAACTTTATCATCTTTAGTTTCAAAAACTTCTACATCTGAAAACTCTACGAGTTTGTGTTTGCGTGCGCGTGAAACGAATGTACCCTTTCCTTGTTGGCGGACAATATAGCCATCCTTGGCAAGGTCGTTTAAGGCGCGAACAACTGTGATAGAACTTACATCATACATTGCAATCAATTCAGCTTCAGTGTAGAATTTATCTCCACTGGCAAATTGACCAGAAATGATTTTGTTCTTTAACTCATCTTTAATATATTGATACTTTGGAATTGCCATATTTTCACCTCGATTTTCCTTCTCCGTTAAAGATTTTACCATAAAACTGGAAAGAATAGTAGCCTTTTGAATAAAAAAATTAGAATAATAGGCTATAAGGTTAATTTACATAGGAATAAATAGAAAAACATACATTTTTATACATGGTACTAAAATGTTGTTATGACTATAGATTACAAGATTTTTATAAATTTTTTGTGTAAAATTTAGTGAAAAATGAAAAAAATTGTGAAAACCTATTGACAAATGCAAGATATTGAGATATATTTACTATATCAACAAATGAAAGCGTAAACTTTAATTGTCAGAAGGTAAGAATATGACACGATTTGAGATACGAGATGATTTTTATCTCGATGGAAAATCATTTAAGATTTTATCTGGCGCCATTCATTATTTTAGGGTTCCTCCAGAAGATTGGTATCATTCGCTCTATAACTTGAAGGCTCTTGGTTTTAATACAGTAGAAACTTATGTAGCTTGGAATTTACATGAGCCTCGTGAGGGTGAGTTTCACTTTGAAGGAGCTCTGGATTTGGAGCGATTTCTTCAGACAGCACAAGATTTGGGTCTCTACGCTATCGTTCGTCCCTCTCCCTTCATCTGTGCGGAGTGGGAATTCGGTGGCTTACCAGCTTGGCTTTTAACCAAAGATATGAGGCTTCGTTCCTCAGATCCTGCTTATATTGATGCTGTCGGTCGCTACTATGACCAGCTCTTGTCACGGTTGGTGCCACATTTGTTGGACAATGGTGGCAATATCCTCATTATGCAGGTTGAAAATGAGTATGGTTCTTATGGAGAAGATAAGGCTTATCTGAGAGCAATTCGACAGTTGATGGAAGAGCGTGGCGTAACCTGTCCCCTCTTTACATCAGATGGTCCATGGCGAGCTACTCTGAAAGCTGGAACTTTGATCGAAGATGACCTCTTTGTAACAGGAAACTTTGGTTCTAAAGCTCCGTACAACTTTTCACAGATGCAGGAATTCTTTGATGAACATGGCAAGAAATGGCCGCTCATGTGTATGGAGTTCTGGGATGGCTGGTTCAATCGTTGGAAAGAACCGATTATCACACGGGATCCCAAAGAATTGGCAGATGCAGTTCGAGAAGTTTTGGAACAAGGCTCTATCAATCTTTACATGTTCCACGGTGGTACAAACTTTGGTTTCATGAATGGTTGCTCAGCTCGAGGGACTTTGGACCTGCCACAAGTTACATCTTATGATTACGATGCCCTTCTGGATGAAGAAGGAAATCCAACTGCCAAATATTTGGCAGTCAAGAAGATGATGGCGACACATTTTCCAGAGTATCCGCAGTTGGAACCACTCTACAAAGAGAGTATGGAGTTGGATGCCATTCCACTAGTAGAAAAAGTTTCCTTGTTTGAAACCTTAGATAGCTTGTCTAGTCCGATAGAAAGCCTCTATCCTAAAAAGATGGAGGAGTTGGGACAAAGCTATGGCTATCTACTCTATCGAACAGAAACAAACTGGGATGCAGAAGAAGAAAGACTTCGTATCATTGACGGTCGAGATAGAGCTCAGCTTTATGTCGATGGTCAGTGGGTCGAAACCCAATATCAGACAGAGATTGGGGAAGATATTTTTTATCAAGGTAAAAAGAAAGCGCTATCTAGGTTAGATATCTTGGTAGAAAATATGGGGCGTGTCAACTATGGACACAAGTTCTTAGCGGATACGCAACGTAAGGGAATTCGGACAGGGGTTTGTAAGGATTTACACTTCTTACTAAACTGGAAACACTATCCACTCCCACTAGACAATCCTGAGAAAATTGATTTTTCAAAAGGATGGGCAGAAGGACAACCAGCCTTTTATGCTTATGATTTTACAATCGAAGCGCCAAAAGATACTTACCTAGACTTGTCTGAGTTTGGTAAGGGAGTTGCCTTTGTCAATGGGCAGAATCTAGGACGTTTTTGGAACGTCGGCCCAACCCTCTCGCTTTATATCCCTCATAGCTATCTTAAGGAAGGTGCCAACCGCATCATTATCTTTGAGACAGAGGGCCAATATAAAGAAGAGATTCATTTAACTCGTAAACCTACACTAAAACACATAAAGGGGGAAAACTTATGACAATTGTAGGATGCCGTATCGATGGACGTTTGATCCACGGACAAGTAGCCAATCTTTGGGCTGGAAAACTAAATGTTTCACGTATTATGGTTGTAGATGACGAAGTTGTCAACAACGACGTTGAAAAGAGTGGTTTGAAACTAGCGACACCACCAGGTGTAAAATTGAGTATTTTGCCAATTGAGAAAGCGGCAGCCAATATTCTTGCTGGAAAATACGATAGCCAACGTCTCTTTATCGTGGCTCGTAAACCAGACCGCTTCCTTGGCTTGGTCGAAGCAGGTGTACCACTGGAAACCCTCAATGTTGGGAATATGTCTCAAACACCAGAAACTCGTGCCATCACACGTTCTATCAACGTAGTGGATAAGGATGTGGAAGATTTCCACAAACTGGCAGAAAAAGGTGTTAAACTTACTGCTCAAATGGTTCCAAATGATCCAATTTCAGACTTTTTGAGCTTATTAAAATAGGAAAAAATTTTTAGGAGGTCATTGTTATGATACAATGGTGGCAAATTTTACTTCTCACTTTGTACTCAGCTTATCAAATCTGTGATGAGTTGACGATCGTTTCATCTGCAGGTTCCCCTGTATTTGCTGGTTTTATTACTGGTTTAATCATGGGAGATGTGACTACTGGTCTACTTATCGGTGGTAACTTGCAACTGTTCGTTCTTGGGGTTGGTACCTTCGGTGGTGCTTCTCGTATCGACGCAACTTCTGGTGCGGTTCTTGCGACAGCCTTCTCTGTTTCACAAGGAATTGATGCATCACTGGCGATTACAACAATCGCTGTGCCAGTAGCAGCTCTCTTGACTTACTTCGACGTTCTTGGACGTATGACAACTACTTTCTTCGCTCACCGTGTGGATGCTGCAATCGAACGCTTTGACTATAAAGGTATTGAACGCAACTACTTGCTTGGTGCGATTCCTTGGGCTCTATCTCGTGCCCTTCCAGTCTTCTTTGCCCTTGCTTTTGGTGGTGCCTTCGTACAATCAGTGGTAGACTTCGTTGAAGCCTACAAATGGGTTGCAGATGGCTTGACACTTGCAGGACGTATGCTTCCAGGTCTTGGATTTGCAATCTTGCTTCGTTACCTTCCAGTTAAACGTAACCTTCACTACCTTGCTATGGGATTTGGTTTGACAGCTATGTTGACTGTTCTTTACTCATATGTAACAGGTCTTGGTGGCGCTGTTGCAGGTATTATCGGTACTCTACCTAAAGATGTTGCTGAAAAAATTGGTTTCGTGAACAACTTCAAAGGATTGTCTATGATTGGTATCTCTATCGTAGGTATCTTCCTAGCAGTGCTTCACTTCAAAAATAGCCAAAAAGTAGCTGTAGCAGCACCTTCTACACCATCAGAAAGTGGGGAAATCGAAGATGACGAATTCTAATTACAAACTTACAAAAGAAGATTTTAATCAAATCAACAAACGTAGCTTGTTTACTTTCCAATTGGGTTGGAACTACGAACGTATGCAAGCTTCTGGTTACCTTTACATGATCTTGCCTCAGTTGCGTAAAATGTATGGGGATGGCACTCCTGAATTGAAAGAAATGATGAAAGTTCATACTCAATTCTTCAATACTTCACCATTCTTCCACACAATCATCGCTGGTTTTGACCTTGCCATGGAAGAAAAAGATGGTGTAGGTTCAAAAGATGCCGTTAACGGTATCAAGACAGGTTTGATGGGACCATTCGCTCCTCTTGGGGATACTATCTTTGGTTCACTTGTACCTGCTATCATGGGATCTATCGCAGCAACTATGGCGATCGCTGGCCAACCATGGGGTATCTTCCTTTGGATCGCAGTTGCAGTAGCTTATGACATCTTCCGTTGGAAACAGTTGGAATTTGCATACAAAGAAGGGGTTAACCTTATCAACAACATGCAAAGTACCTTGACAGCTTTGATTGATGCTGCATCTGTACTTGGTGTCTTCATGATGGGTGCTCTTGTAGCAACAATGATTAACTTTGAAGTTTCTTATAAATTGCCAATCGGTGAAAAAATGATTGACTTCCAAGACATCTTGAACTCAATCTTCCCACGCTTGCTTCCAGCAATCTTTACTGCCTTTATCTTCTGGTTGCTTGGTAAGAAAGGTATGAACTCTACAAAAGCTATCTTGATTATTATCGTACTTGCTTTGGTTCTTTCTGCCCTTGGTCACTTTGCACTTGGAATGTAATTTTTATGGCTAAATCATTAATTTTGGTGAGTCATGGTCGCTTCTGTGAAGAACTTAAAGGTAGCACTGAAATGATCATGGGTCCACAGGACAACATTCATGCAGTGGCTCTTCTTCCAGAAGATGGCCCAGAAGAATTTACTGCAAAATTTGAAGCTGCTATTGAAAGTTTGGATGATTTCCTAGTCTTTGCGGATCTTCTCGGTGGAACACCATGTAACGTGGTGAGTCGCTTGATCATGGAAGGTCGCGACATCGAACTTTACGCAGGGATGAATCTGCCAATGGTGATTGAATTTATCAATGCGAGCCTTACAGGTGCAGATGCGGACTATAAAAATCGTGCTGCAGAAAGCATTGTGAAAGTTAATGACCTGTTAGCAGGCTTTGATGATGACGAAGATGAATAATACTCTTCGAAAATCAAATTCAAACTATGTCAACGTCGCCTTGCCGTATATATGTTACTGACTTCGTCAGTTCTATCTACAACCTCAAAACGGTGTTTTGAGCAGCCTGCGGCTAGTTTCCTAGTTTGCTCTTTGATTTTCATTGAGTATACGATGTGACAACGTGAAAATCGTTAGAGCATTTTATATAGAATATACATGGGAATGGGGCTTACTCCCATTCCCATATTTGATAGAAAAAGAGGAACTAAATGCTACATTATACAAAAGAAGATTTGATCGAATTGGGTGCAGAAATCACTACACGTGAAATCTACCAACAGCCTGATGTATGGAAAGAAGCTTTTGAATCTTATCAAGCAAAGCGTGAAGAAATTGCAGCCTTTCTACAAGGAATTGCTGATAAACATGACTATATCAAGGTTATCTTGACAGGTGCTGGGACTTCTGCTTATGTGGGAGATACCTTGGTACCTTACTTTAAGGAAGTCTATGACGAACGCAAATGGAATTTCAATGCCATTGCGACCACAGATATCGTTGCCAATCCAGAAACTTATTTGAAAAAAGATGTGGCAACTGTCCTAGTATCTTTTGCTCGTAGTGGTAACTCGCCTGAAAGTGTGGCGACTGTTGATTTGGCCAAATCCTTGGTGGATGAGCTTTATCAAGTGACGATTACTTGTGCAGCGGATGGTGAGTTGGCTCTTCAAGCCCATGGCGATGACCGCAATCTTTTGCTTTTGCAACCAGCAGCCTCTAATGATGCTGGCTTTGCCATGACTTCAAGCTTTACGTCTATGATGTTGACAGCTCTCTTGGTCTTTGATCCTACAGAATTTGCTGTGAAAGCTGAACGTTTTGAAGTTGTATCTAGTCTTGCCCGTAAAGTTCTAGACAATGCAGAAGATGTCAAAGAGCTTGTTGACCTAGACTTTAACCGTGTTATCTACCTTGGCGCAGGTCCTTTCTTCGGTCTTGCTCATGAAGC
This sequence comes from Streptococcus sp. CF7_Ac1-12, assembly GCF_024295905.1. Lineage (GTDB taxonomy): Bacteria > Bacillota > Bacilli > Lactobacillales > Streptococcaceae > Streptococcus > Streptococcus mitis_AP. The sequence continues at coordinate 52,393 of NZ_JANCPG010000004.1, forward strand.
TCAGCTCAAGATTTTGGAATTAACAGCTGGTCAAGTTGCGACCATGTATGAAAGCCCAGTTGGCTTCCGTCACGGTCCAAAATCTCTTATCAACGAAGATACGGTTGTTTTGGTCTTTGGTACAACGACAGACTACACTCGTAAGTACGACTTGGACTTGGTTCGTGAAGTTGCTGGTGACCAGATTGCTCGTCGTGTTGTGCTTTTGAGTGATCAAGCCTTTGGTCTTGAAAATGTTAAAGAAGTGGCCCTTGGTTGTGGCGGTGTCTTAAATGATATTTACCGTGTCTTCCCTTACATCGTTTATGCCCAACTCTTTGCCCTATTGACTTCACTCAAGGTAGAAAATAAACCAGATACACCGTCTCCTACAGGTACAGTAAACCGTGTGGTACAAGGCGTGATCATCCACGAATATCAAAAGTAATACTCTTCGAAAATCAAATTCAAACCATGTCAGCTTCGCCTTGCCGTAGGTATATGTTACTGACTTCGTCAGTCTTATCCGGCAACCTCAAAACAGTGTTTTGAGCTGACTTCGTCAGTTATATCTACAATCTCAAAGCAATGCTTTGAGCAGCCTGCGGCTAGCTTCCTAGTTTGCTCTTTGATTTTCATTGAGTATAAGGTAGTGTTTATGAATTCTTGACAAGAGGATTTGTAAATTATCAGATAAACCATAGATTGTCAGTAGGCTTTCTATGGTTTGTTTGCTTGAGAGAAATAGTAAAAGGAGAAGAGAATGAAAGCATACACAGAGCGTGTATTTGGAAATGTTGGGGGCAAGGATGTCTTGGCCTATCGTTTTGAGACGGACGGTGGCTACCAGCTTGAGGTTATGACTTATGGTGCGACCATTTTGCGTTATGTCACACCTGACAAGGCTGGAAATTTTGCCAATGTTATTTTGGGATTTGATGACTTTGATAGCTATGTAGGCAATAGTCCTAAACATGGAGCTAGTGTGGGTCCTGTGGCAGGCCGTATTGCAGGTGCGACTTTTGAGCTTAATGGCAAGACTTATGATCTTGAAGTCAACAATGCTAGCAACTGTAACCACAGTGGTTCAACTGGTTGGGATTCGAGCTTGTTTGAACCAGTTGAAGTGAGCGACCATGGCCTGACCCTCTACACAGAGCGTACAGATGGGACAGGAGGATTCCCTGGTAGCCTCAAGATTTGGATCAGTTATTACTTAGAAGAAACTGGTGCCTATGAAATCAGCTACAAGGTAACGACCGATCAGGATACGCTGGTCAATCCAACCAACCACAGCTATTTCAACTTGTCTGGTGATTTCACACAGACAATTGACCGCCATGTCTTCCAGCTAAATACTGAGGGCATTTATCCAATCGCTCCTGATGGTGTTCCAGCTAAAACCCCAGATGATAACCGTGATGTGGTCAAACACATCTACAATGGAGCTTTGTTGAAGGATATCTTTGCAGAGGAAGATGAGCAAATTCAGCTAGTGTCTGGTTTAGACCACCCTTTTGCCCTTCCTGCAGGTCATGACAATGCTGGTTTCCTTTATGACCAAAACTCAGGTCGATTCCTGCTTTTCAAGACAGAGGCACCTTGCTTTGTGGTCTACACAGCAAACTTTGTGGATGAAAGTGTCATCATAGGAGGTCAGCCAATGGTACAGCACAATGGGATTGCTCTTGAAGCTCAAGCTTTACCAGATGCCATTCACAGTGACCTTAAAGACCAAGTCATTCTCAAAGCCGGTCAAACCTTCACAAGTAAAATACGTTATGAACTTGTTGTGAAATAAAGGATGAAGATTCTACTTTTAGGGGTGAGTTTTATTTGCCTCATGATATTAGTAGAAATGGGCAAATAGTAGGGGAATATGATATAATCTAATAGTGGAAATACCTGTCCTATCTAGAGGATAAAAGGAGAAAAAGATGAAGAAAATTGTATTTGCTAGCGCCTTGGCTTTGACTTTGGCTGGAGCAGTTTTGACAAATGATGTTTTTGCGAATGACAGATTGGTGGCAACACAATCTGCTGATGGTAAAAAAGAAAATGTCTTGAGTTCAGAAGTGCTTAACCCTGCTAGTGGCAATGTTTTGGTTGGATTAAAAGGAGAATTTTTGACTCCAAACCAACAAGCTATCTTAGATGCCGTCAACGCTATCCGTAAAGAGGCAGCTGACGAAGGTTTGGTAGATAAGTATGTCCCTATCAAATGGTCGACTGACCTAGAAAAGGCAGCTTTTGCCAGAGCTGCAGAAGCTTCTGTAACCATGGACCATACTCGTCTTTCTGGTAAAGAAATTTGGAGTGCTTTCCCATCTGGAAACAGTGTACTTGGAGAAAACTTGGGTTGGAACCATGATGGTTTCCTAAAAGCTCTTGAACAATGGCGTGCTGAAAAAGCAGACTACGTGAAGAAAAAATCAGGTGGTTCAACAAATGGTGGATCTGGTCATTATCAAACTTTGATTAGCCCTAAATTTACACATATGGGGATGGCTGCCTTTAAAAATCCAAATAACCCATATAATGCTGTAACGATTGCTCAGACTTTTGGTGATGCTGCCACTTCAGAAGAATTGGTAGGCAGTTACGGTCCTGCTATTCAATATGCAGAAGTGACTTCATCTAATTTGTCAACAGTTAAAAATAAAGCAGTCGTAGTTGAAAAAGCGCTGAAAGAATTTAGAACTTCTAGTTCAGACCAATCTGGTTGGGTGAAAACAGATGGAAAATGGTATTTCTATGAGTCTGGTGATCTGAAAACAGGCTGGGTGAAAACAGGTGGTAAATGGTACTACTTGGATGACCTAGGTGTCATGCAGACTGGATTTGTAAAAGTAGATGGTAGCTGGTATTACTTGAGTAGCTCAGGTGCTATGTTTACAGGTTGGGGTACAGACGGAAATAGATGGTTCTACTTTGATGGCTCAGGAGCTATGAAGACAGGCTGGCTCAAAGAAAATGGAGTCTGGTACTACCTTGATGAATCTGGTATTATGAAGACAGGTTGGTTTAAAGTTGGCCAATACTGGTACTATGCATATGGCTCTGGAGCTTTGGCAGTCAGCACAACAACACCAGACGGTTATAAAGTAAATGGAAATGGTGAATGGGTAAACTAGAAGCAAAAGGGTTGCTTTCACAACTTTAGATAACTTATATTTGTTACTATAATTTTAAAGATGGAGAGGAGAAATACTGCTTCTCTTCATTTTTATGGCTCTTTGTCAACTGTAGTGGGTTGAGAAAAGCTAAGATCTGAGTCTGAGACAAAATAGTTCTCAGCCACAAAAAAGCTAGAGATTTCCAATTGCGGAACTCTAGCTTTTTAATTTTGAGTCGTTCTCTTATTGTATTTTAGGAGGTTATCGGTCATAAGTACCAATCCCATGTCAATTCTCATTTGACGCTTCCCTCTCAGATTACATCTCTTGTAACCCAAACAAGCCTTTATCTGCCCAAAGACAGGTTCCACATCAATCTTGCGTTGAGCGAAAATCTGTCTACCTTGGGGAGATAAAAGTGCCTGGCATTCTTTCGTTTTTAAGTGCTGATAGCGTTCGTTCATATACAGTCCCTTTTGAGGGGCTGATTCAGGTTCATCAGCGTAGTAAACCTCGATTTCCTGTTGAAAGTCCGTCTGTGTTTTCTGATGTTTGATATAGTGAAAACGATAGTACCACTCTTCAGGATGTGTATAGCTATCCTCCTTGTCATTATAATGCCAATTCGCTAAGTTTCTAGCTGACTGTTTATACCCTCTCTTCTGTTCCTTATCAAACATGGCATATTTAATCAGATGGTTTACCTGCTTTTCATCTAAACGAAGGAGGTTCTCTTCACTTCCATATCCAGCATCTGCGACAACTGTCTGTACGTCATGTGGATAGGTTTCAAGGAATGGCAGAAGAGTCTTGGTGTCTGTCGGATTTGAGAAGACATCATAGTGAAGAACAAATTGGTTTTCAGTAGCGATTTGAAGATTATAAGCAGCCTTGAGTTAACCATTTTTCATATGATCTTCCTTCATCCGCATAAAAGTGGCATCTGGATCGGTTTTGGAAAAACTGTTATGCCCTTCAAATGTCTCCTGATAGTTCTCATATTTTTCAGCACGTACTGAAAAATCCTCCTTGACTTGACGCAAGACTTTCTTGAGTTTACGACGTTGGGTTTTACGTTCATCCTTTCCTGTAACGGGTGTCTCCTCAATGTCCTAGTTCAATTTTTTCAATTCTTCTTCAAGGACTTGAGCGAATTCAAGCAACTACTCTGAGGAGATAGGCTCTTGTGTATCCAGTTCGATAGCTTGATGGATAAGAGGAGTGATTTCTTCTTGAAAATAGATCTGTAGCTGTTCTTGAAGTTTGACGGAAAACTTGTCCGTTGCTTTTTTCCACACGAAACTATACTTGTTGGCATTGGCTTCAATCTTAGTCCCGTCAATAAACAGACAATCTAAAGTCACTAACTCTTCCATTTTTAAACGAAGATTGATGTCAATGAAAAGATTACGAATGAGTTCTTCCATCCCTTCAGCGACACGAAACCGATTGATGGTGCCGTAGCTGACAACCAACTGTCCTGTTAGGTACTGCATAGCCAGATTTTCAACCAGCATTTTTTAAATTTTTCGTCCAGAGAAAATCCCTTGTGAATAGGCAAATAGCAGAGTAGCTAAAAGCATCTTAGGATGATAAGATGGGCGACCAAATTCATGATAGAAGTCATGAAAGTGATGATCCTCCAAGCTATTCACCACCTTTTCAATAGTAAAAACGAGATGGTCTTGTGGCAAGAAAGAACTAATTTCTAGTGGTAAAGTTGTTTGATTTGTGTTATAGTGAATATGCATGGGATAGCCTTTCTAAATGGTTTATTGGGCAATTTTATTTTACCAAGACTATCGCAGCCATGCAAAAAAAGCAACGGATTTGCCGTTGCTTTTTTTGCAAGCTAAGGGATTTTTGTCCCAGACTCTTTCTTTTTTGATGTTCAACGCGATAAAAATCCTTTTTTTGAAGTTTTCAAAGTTTCGAAAACCAAAGGCATTGCGCTTGATGAGTTTGATGAGATTATTAGTGGCTTCCAATTTGGCGTTGGAATAGGGTAACTGAAGGGCATTGACGATTTTCTCTTTGTCCTTTAGAAAGGTTTTAAAGACAGTCTGAAAAAGAGGATGAATCTGCTTTAGATTGTCCTCAATGAGTCTGAAAAATTTTTCTGGTTCCTTATTCTGAAAGTGAAAAAGCAAGAGCTGATAGAGATTATAGTGGTCTTTCAAGTCTTCTGAATAGCTCAAAAGCTTGTCTAGGATTTCTTTATTGGTTAAGTGCATACGAAAAGTAGGGCGATAAAATCTCTTATCACTGAGTTTACGGCTATCCTGTTGGATAAGTTTCCAGTAACGCTTGATAGCCTTGTATTCATGGGATTTTCGATGAAACTGATTCATGATTTGGACACGAACGCGACTCATAGCATGGCTAAGATGTTGGAGTAAAACAGTCCAGTGAACTGTTTTAGCCTGAGCCTAGAAATTAGAAAGCGAAGCTGTTTAGCCAAGTCAAATAGATTGCAAGATGTTCACTTAATCAGAAGAACAACTTTCTTGCACTTGACTTGATAATTGGGGTATAATTAAATTTATAGGATTTTGATAGACAAAATTTCAGTCTTCAAAAATAGTATCCTTTGATTGTTAGAAATTGGTTTAATATGAAAGAAAAAATAATAAAATCATCAAATCAGCGACAACTATTCTCTTTTCGTAAGTATAAAGTTGGACTTTGTTCTGTTTTATTAGGTACAGCGTTGGTTTTTGGAGCTTCAGTGTCTAGCCCTGTTAGTGCAGCTGAACTTGAGAAAAAACCTTCTGTTACAGAAGGAACTGATGTTACAGGAAGCAGTACGGTGTCTAGTCCTAATGATGCTTCCAACAAAATATCTAATCATACAAATACAGTAGAAGATGCTCCAGTAGTCAATGTAACAGCTAGTGCTGATGAGATGAAAAAAGAAGACGATTACTACGCTCGTGAGATATTCAAGGGTTCAGAAGTGGTATCGGTAGATGACGTGGAGACAAATAATAAGGTAGATAAGAGTATTGATCTTAGTTCAGATCTACCAAAAGTCAAGAATTTAACCAATGCTACAGTTCATGTTGAGTTTAAAGCAACAGAAACGGTACCGAATTTATATAGTGTATTTTCTACCTCTAGTACTTCAAGTCGAAATGAGTATTTCCTTTTAGGAGTAAGTGGAAACAAGCCTGTTGTAGAGGCTAGAACAGGAAAAGAGGGGAGCTATCAGTACGATCGTTTTGAAGATGGAAAGGAAAGTATTCGTCCTAATGAGTGGAATTCGTTAACCTTTACTATTTCTCGACCTAATGTTAATGTAGATGCCGGTGAGGCGAAACTTTATGTTAATGGTAGGTTATCAAAATCTTCTGCTAAATCGGGTCTTTTTTTGACAGCTATGCAAAACTTGACCAATATGCAGTTAGGAGCTATGCAACGTGGAAATGGTAAAGTTTGGGGGACTAATCTAGATATCCGTAATCTAACGATTTATGATTATGCCTTCAGTGACACAGAGGTAGGACAACGAAGTACTATTTTTCTTCGAGATCCTGAGGGAAACAAGGCTCTTGGTCCAGCTGAATTAACAGATAATAAGGCTGTTTTTCAGTCTGGATTGAATGGTCAGAAAAATAGTGATGGGATTTATTCTTATCGTATACCATCTTTGCTGAAAACGAATGATGGTACAATAATTGCAGGGGCAGATGAACGTCGTTTGCATTATTCTGACTGGGGTGATATTGGAATGGTTGTTCGTCGAAGTGAGGATGGAGGCAAAACTTGGGGTGAACGAATTAATATTTTAAATATTCGTGATAATCCAAGAGCTAGAAATGCTAATATTGGTTCTCCTACTTCTATTGATATGGTTTTAGTACAAGATTCCAAGACAAAGAAAATTTATTCTATCTACGATGTCTTTCCAGAAGGACAAGGAATTTTGGGTATGAGTGTTACTCGTGAAGAGTCTTATACAGTTGTCAATGGTCGAACATATCAGATAGTATATAAGGGTAATGAGAAATATACTATTCGGGAAGATGATTATATTTATGATAGTAATAATCAAAAGACATCTTATCATGTAATCACTAAATCGACTCAGTCTGAAAATAAGTACAGTGATACAGGTGATTTGTATAATGGTAGTAAGTTAGTGGGAAATATATATTTTACCCCAACAACTGACTCGCCTTTTCGTGTAGCCAAGGATAATTTTATATGGATTTCAGAGAGCAATGATGACGGAAAAACTTGGTCAGCACCAAGGGACATTACACCCCAGATAAAGAAAGATTGGATGAAATTTTTGGGTACGGGTCCAGGTTCAGGTATTGCATTGAAGCATGGTCAATATGCAGGGCGTTTAGTAGTACCTATGTATTCAACTAATTATGTATCTCATCTCAATGGTTCTCAGTCTTCTCGTGTAATTTATTCTGATGATCATGGTTTGACTTGGCATATGGGAGCTTCTCCTAATGATGGTCGTATCTTCAGAGGGGAAACTTTGAATTCTAATACTATGAGAAACACAGCAGCAGAATTGACTGAGGCTACTGTTATCGAGTTAAACGATGGAACACTCAAGATGTTTATGCGTAATCGAAGTGGTCATGTTCAATTTTCTACTAGTAAAGATGGTGGTGCTACTTGGGGTGCTGTTGAAACAATTAGTGATATTCCAGATGTTTATGTACAACTTTCAGCAGTTCACACTGTGCAAAATGGTCGGGAGTACATTGTATTAGTAAATGCTAATGGACGTGGTCGTGAAAATGGTTATGCTCGACTTGCAGAAGTTCAATCAGATGGTAGTTTGAAATGGATCAGACATAATTTGGTCCAAGCTGGTAAGTTTGCTTATAATTCTGTTCAAAATCTAGGTAATGGTGAGTTTGGTCTTGTCTATGAGCACAGTGAAGATGGTGAAAATGACTATACTCTTTCCTTTAGAAAGTTTAACTGGGATTTCTTAAATCCAACGGTTCGGGCAGTTTCTGCTCAAGTGACGACAGATGATAAATTAGTTTCTATACGTTATGATGGTGAGGTACTTGCTCGAAAAGGCCTGGTTTTAACATTATCCAATGGTAGAAAACTGCCTTTTGTTACTCAGTATGATAATCGTACCCTTCTTTTCCAATGGCAACCAGAGGATGAGGGGGCGACTGTAACAGGTATTCAAACAGGGACTTTGGATAGCGTGACAGATATTCCACTGGATACTACCAATGTTCGTCTGCCAATCCGTACTCGCACTGTTGAACCAACGGATCCAAAAGTGGCAGATTCTCTCCTTTATCCTGATATCAACAATGACTTAAGGTGGCCAGCTGGTTTGAGCTACGATGATTTGAATAGAACTGTAACCCGAACTATACATTATGTTGCTGATGACGGAAAAGTTTTCCCAGATACAGTACAGACAGTCGCTTATAGTCGTAATGCTATTGTTGATCTGGTTAAAGGTACGGTTACTTATGGTTCTTGGGTCTTGGCTAAGTCAGAGTTTGACAGTCTTGTTGTTCCTATACAGGCTGGATATTTGGCTGATAGATCTTTGATTACTAACCAAAATATCGAAAAAGATGTTCAGACTTTGGTACCAATTTCGGTGACAACTAGTGTCCGTTATAAGAAATTAGGTTCTTGGATTGTTCAAACTCCAAATTCTGAAATGAATAGGATATCTTATCCCAATAGCTATTTAGATGCGAGTGTTATCGGCAATCATAGTACGGTTACTATTCCTTATATAGCGGGTTACCGTGCGATTGGGAAAGATGGGAATTATTTGACCTTGAAAAATACGGATCGTCCAGCAGAAGGATATCTAGCACCACGCCCTGATGATGCCACCCAAGATAGCATCATTCGTTATGATAAAGATAATCAAAGTGCTCAGATTCGTTTTGTGAATCAATCTAATAAAGCGGTCTTATCAACTGTTTCTTTAACTGGAAAAACAGGTGAAGTGATTGATAGTAAGTCTGTAGAAAGGGAAATTTTATCTTTCTTGAACAAAGGTTATCGGATTGTTACAGATGAATTTCATCAGATACTAACTCCTGTTTATGGTGACAACAGTCGTGTGGTTACTCAATTTACTATTGTGCTTACACCAAGGGTGGAGAAGATTGATGCTAGTCAGTATAAAGAAAAAGATTCATTGGTAGATAGCCAGTTGAAGCTTACTTGGCCAGCTGGTTTGACAGAAAAAGACTTACAGAAGTCGGTTAGTCGTACGACTCGTTTCTTGAATACACAAGGCGAGGAAATTGCGCCTGCTCACGAAGCTGTTCTTAATTATAGAAGAACAGCAACTGTTAATCTTGTAACCAAAGCTGTTCTTTATACGGGTTGGATTGCTGAACAAAATAAATTTCCAGCAGTTTCAGCTCCAGTTGTGAGTGGTTACCTAGCAAATGAATTGGGGAAACCAGAATTATCAAGTACTCCAAATATCCCAGCAAGAGTGGATGCTATTCATTATCGCAAACTTGGACAATGGGTACTAAAATTACCGTCAGAGACAATAAAAATAACTTATCCTAACGACCGTAGTAATGCAGGACGTGTTGGAACAGATCAGTCAACGGCTCCAGTTGTGACAGGTTATCAAGCTAAATATCAAGGTAAAAACCTAGTTTTAGCACAGGATGGAAGAAGTTATATTCTTTCCCTTCCAGAAGATGTTACACGTGATATGATAATTGACTACACTCGTATTCCAGCTGTAGAAGGGAAAGAAGAAGTTCGTGAAACGGTATCAATTCCTTACGAACGCTTGACTGAGGTTAGCTCTGATCTCTATACAGATCAAACTCAGCTGAAACAGTCAGGTCGTGTAGGTTCTAAGACTGTTGTGAAGCTATACCAAACATTAGATGGTGTGAAAACAGACAAGATCCTCTCTGTCCGTGAGGAAAATGTAGTGGATTCTCAACCCGAGATTATCCTAGTTGGTACTAAGCCTATTAAGAGTCGAGAAAACGTTGTTAGCACAGAAGAAATCGCACCAGTACTTGTGTACCGAGAAGACCCTTCACTCCTGAAAGGCCAAAGTCAGACTGTTCAAGGTCGTGCAGGTCAGCGTAAGATTATTACTATCTATGAAACAGACCACGGTATACGTACTGGAATTATCCTTTCTCAAACCAGTGAAATTGTGCAAGAAGCAACCCCAACAATCATCTATCAGGGGGCGAAGGTTATCGGTCGTACTCTGCCAGAAGATGGTCCTCTATCTCCAATAGTTGAAAAACCAAGTGTGGAAATCCGCATAGAGGAAACTGACTTTACTACTGAATATAGGGATAGTGCTAACTTACCAAAAGGTCAAACGAAGGTCTTGATTGCAGGAGAAAAAGGTCAGCGTACTATCCTGACAGAAATTAGTAGTGACAATGGTGTAGAAACACGTAGTGAGCTATCTAATACTATTACCAAGGAACCGATCCATCAAGTTGTCTTAATAGGGACCAAAGCTGTAGAAGGGGAAGAAGAAGTTCGTGAAGCGGTATCAATTCCTTACGAACGCTTGACTGAGGTTAGCTCTGATCTCTATACAGATCAAACTCAGCTGAAACAGTCAGGTCGTGCAGGCTCTAAGAGTGTTGTGAAGCTATACCAAACACTGGATGGAGTAAAAACAGAAAAGGTTCTCTCCGTCCGTGAGGAAAATATAGTTGCCTCTCAACCCGAGATTATCCTAGTTGGTACTAAGCCTATTAAGAGTCGAGAAAGCGTTGTTAGCATAGAAGAAATCGCACCAGTGCTTGTGTACCGTGAGGACACTTCGCTTCTGAAAGGTCAAAGTCAGACCGTTCAAGGTCGTGCAGGTCAGCGTAAGATTGTAACGATCTATGAAACAGACCATGGAATACGTACTGGAATGATCCTCTCTCAAACAAGTGAGATTGTGCAAGAAGCAACCCCAACAATCATCTATCAGGGGGCGAAGGTTATCGGTCGTACTCTGCCAGAAGATGGTCCTCTATCTCCAATAGTTGAAAAACCAAGTGTGGAAATCCGCATAGAGGAAACTGACTTTACTACTGAATATAGGGATAGTACTAACTTACCAAAAGGTCAAACCAAGGTCTTGATTGCAGGAGAAAAAGGTCAGCGTACTATGCTGACAGAAATTAGTAGTGACAATGGTGTAGAAACACGTCGTGAGCTATCTAACACTATTACCAAGGAACCGATCCATCAAGTTGTCTTAATAGGGACCAAAGCTGTAGAAGGAGAAGAAGACAAGAAAACACCTCTAATTCCTTCGAATGAGAATGTGATTCTTAGTTCTGATAGAAAATTAGCGAATTCTGCTAAGGAGTTACCAAGGACGTCGAATACTGATGATAAAAACTTATTTGTGCTTGGGTCAATCGGACTTCTCTTGGGTTTGGGATTGAGTGTTAGAAAAAGAAAAAATTGAGCATGAAATTTCCAATTTGATAGTAACGAGAGATTTTCATAGAGATGATAGAGGATAATTTTAGCATTAAGAAAAGTTGTTTTAATTATTGCTATGGGAGCACCATATATATTTATAGCAATAACTTTGCTAGTCTTGTTAAATAAACACAAAACAATCCTAGAAGATTTTTCTGGGGTTGTTTTTGCTAGGGGAGTTTCTATAAGTTGTCTGGCTTGACTTTCTTGATGGAAATTATATAATAGTTGTAATAATTAAAGTTACAATTAAAGAGAGAAATAGTTATGACCTATGAATACAAGAGCCACATTTATTTGGCAGAGGCAGTTTTAAATGTAAAGGATTTGGCCAGTCAAACTGCCTTTTATCAGCAAATCATTGGTTTAGAAATCTTATCTCAAACTGAGACAGAGGTCATTCTAGGCCTTGGTGGAAAAGCCTTGGTACAGTTGATTCAAACACAAGAGAGCGGAGAAGTAAGGGAACATTATGGCCTTTACCATCTGGCTATTCTCTTGCCGACACGCAAGACTTTGGCTGATGTCTTGAAACATCTGACGGATTTGCAGATTCCTCTTGTCGGTGGTGCTGACCATGGTTACAGTGAGGCCCTTTACTTAGAAGATTTGGAGGGGAATGGCATTGAACTCTATCGAGATAAGCCGGTTTCCACATGGGATATTCGAGAAGATGGGCGTATTATCGGGGTCACTGAGGCCCTTGCAGCGCAGGATATCTATGAGTTGGGGGAAAGAGTAGAGCCCTTTATCCTAGCAGACGGTACGAGAATGGGGCATATTCATCTTTCCGTCAAGGATAGTCGAAAGTCCAGCCAGTTTTATCAAAAGGTGTTAGGGCTAGAGGATAAATTCAGTGTACCTAGCGCCAGTTGGATTGCGGCAGGAAACTACCATCATCATTTGGCGGTCAATGAATGGGGAGGAAAAAGTCTGGCTCCGCGTAAGCCGGGTTTGCCAGGCTTAGCCTACTATGTCATCGAAGTCGCACATAAAGAAGAACTGTTAATGATTGCTGAGCGAGCACAAGAAATTGATGCACCAGTTAAGTGGCTGACATCTAGCCAGCTGGACGTTACAGACCCAGACGGAATTGTGACCCGTATTCGTTTAGCAAGATAGGCAAGATGTGATAAAAATCAGAGAATAAATTGTAGAAAGTACCCCTTATCCTAGTCGGATATGTAGAAAATTTGATATGATAGTAGGGAATAAGGAGAAGAATACAATGACCAGTGAATACCAGAAAATGATAGCATGAGAACCCTATCATCCATTTGACCCCGAGTTGCGGGCCTTGGCTCAGACTTCTCGTCAAAAACAGGCTGCTTTTAACCAGGAGCCAGACCCCTTGAAGGGGGCGGAGATTATCAAGACTTGGTTTGGTTCGACTGGGCAAAATCTCTTTGTCAATCCACGATTAGTAGTGGATTATGGAGTCAATATCCATCTAGGGGAAAATTTTTATTCTAATTGGAACTTGACCATGCTGGATGTTTGCCCGATTCGTATCGGAGACAATGCTATGATTGGCCCCAACTGTCAGTTTTTAACCCCACTCCATCCGCTGGATCCGCATGAACGTAATTCAGGTGTCGAATACGGAAAGCCCATCACCATCGGTGACAATTTTTGGGCTGGTGGTGGCGTTATTGTCCTTCCTGGAGTGACACTGGGCAATAACGTAGTGGCAGGAGCAGGGGCCGTAATCACTAAGTCCTTTAGAGACAATGTTGTTCTAGCTGGTAATCCTGCGCGCGTGATTAAGGAGATACCTGTTAAATAGAAGTAAAAGAGGCTGGGAAAAACTCAATTTCAAGAAAAATGAAGTAAATCTTTCAACAATAAAACGTATAATATCAAGGTTGTTCATTACCTGATATTATGCGTTTTTCTGATTTCAAAGACTTTTTACTCAGCCTCTTTTTGTAGATTTGATACTTGAAGTCACTCTTCTTGATCATTATGGAATTGCTCCATCTAGTTGAGTAGTTTAGATGGTGGTGTTTTTCTAACATAAAAAATTCATAATGGATAGCGAAATAGATATGACGACACTTTGAGATATTGTTATAAATCTTTTTTATGGTCACAATAGAAAATATATATTAGTCAAGCTAGAAGATTCGTAGTAGAATAATTAGCAAATAAAAGCAAAGGGGTTATTTTATGAAATTAGTTAATTTATGGTCAAAACTTTCACTCGGTTTGCAATTATTGCTAGCTTTGATTTTAGGTGTTATTTTTGCAGTAATCTGGCCACAATTTGCAGGTTTTTATCAATTTCTAGGACAAGCATTCATCAAATTGGTAAACATGGTCATTATTCCACTAATATTCCCAATTATAGTAGTTGCAGTGGCTAGTGTTATTGGAAAAAAATCGTTTGGTAAAATTTTAACGAAGACCTTACTCTACTTTTTTGCTGTTACAACTGCGATTACTTTATTATTTGTATTTGCTAGTTATTATTTGGGATTTGGTCAAGGTGTGAATATTGGCCAAACTGGTGGTAATATCGATGGGATAGCTAATAATGTCCAATTGAGTGAGTTTTTACTTGGTTTTATTCCATCAAATATTGTGAAGTCAATTTCAGAAGGCTCTCTTCTTCCAATTATTGTTTTTGCTATATTTCTTGGTTATGGAATTGGTAGCTTGAAGAGTGATAAAACCCAAAAAATTCTTGAAGGTTTCCAGATCTGGATTGAAGCTATTTATAAAATTATAACTGTTATTGTAAAATTATCTCCTGTCGGAATCTTTGGCTTTATTGCAAAAGATGTCGCTAGTACAGGGATTGATAAGTTAGTTGGACTTGGTCAATTTGTTATCGGAACTTATTTGGCTTATGGAGTTCTCATTTTAGTTGTTTTCCCTCTGATTGCCTCTATCTTTAAAGTTCCATATTTGACCGCTTTTCGTGAAAATTGGAGCCTCTTGACTCTAGCATTTATTTCAGGTAGTTCGAGTGTTGTGTTACCGTCCCTATTAAAGGATTTAAAGAAACAGGGACATGATGAGAATACGATTGATTTGGTTGTCCCTTTAGGATATACTTTTAATCTAGAAGGAGCAGCTGTCTATTTTTCAGTAGCCACTATTTTTATCGCACATGCTTACGGTATCCAATTTTCATTATCAAGTCTCTTATTTACAGTTTTACTTTTGACATTAATTGGGAAAACTGCAGCTACTGTTCCATCAGGAGCTATCGTAGTTTTGTTGGCAGCAGCACCCCAGCTTGGATTGCCAGTAGAAGGAGTGGCCTTGATTTTTGCAGTTGATTTCTTTGTGAATGCTGGTCGTACAATGATCAATGTTTTGGGTCAAATATTAACGGTCAGTGTCATTGAAAAAACAGAAGGTTATAGTTTAGAGGAAGACAAGCAACATCAATTGTCAGTTAACTTTTCTTAAAGGAGATAGGACTTATGAGTAACGCAAAAGTTTATGTGATTCATGAAAATATTGAATGGACACAGCATTTAGTAAAATGGTTAGAAAAAATACAAGTACCTTATGAATTATGGGATCTATCGAGTGGGATATTAGATCTTCAAAGCCCACCTCCACAAGGAATTTTTTATAATAGGATGTCCGCATCTTCTCATACGAGAGGGCATCGCTATGCACCAGAGTTTACGGAGCAGGTGCTTACGTGGCTAGAGGCTCATGGACGTAAAGTAGTTAATGGAACGGGAGCCATCAATCTAGAAATCAGTAAGGTGAAACAATATTTGAAATTAAATGAATCTGGTATTGAGACTCCAGCAACAGTTGCTGTTTTGGGACCGGAAAATATTATTGAAGCAGCAAGAAAATTGAATATCTATCCTTTGATTACCAAGCATAATAGAGCAGGAAAGGGATTAGGAGTGCAACTTTTCCAAAATGAAGAAGAACTAGAAGCTTATGTTAATAGTTCTGCTTTTGAACCTTCAGTAGATGGTATTACCTTGTTGCAGGCTTATATTAAACCAAGTGATGGTCGTATCCGTCGTTCAGAGTTTATCAATCAGAAGTTCCTTTATACTGTTTCAATTGATTCTTCAGATGGTTTCCAACTTTGTCCAGCAGATGGTTGTCAAATCGGTAAGAGACCAGAACAACTGGAAACTTCTGAAAAATTCCAAATTACAGAACCTCTACCAGAATCTCAAAAAGAAGCTTATGAAGCCTTCCTTAAAAATGCTCATATTGATGTGGCAGCTATAGAATGGGTTCAATCAGAAAGCAGAGATATTTATGTGTATGATGTAAATACCAATACAAACTATAATCCTACAGCGGAACAGAATGCTGACATCTTTGCTCATCAACATCTAGCTGAATATTTAAAGAGGGAGTTAAAAGCTCTTTATAGTGAATGATCATCTTGGAAGTTAATCTTTTAAAAATTTGATAACAACTTCCAGATAGAGTGCGACATAAATACTTTTCTTTCAAGGTAACAGTTATCAGCAACAACTACTAATATATAACGTCCCCTCTGAAGATTAATTACAGAGGGGCTACGTTTGTAATGTTTACTCTAATTCCTTATGATTTATAAAATCACTTAGTGTCGAGAATTCCAAGAATACTGAGATTTTTTCTCCTCAGTTCATCAACCCCCTCCTTGACACTCTGTCAGCTTTTGATACAATAGTACAAAATTAGAGGAGGTAGGTTATGATTCAGAAACACGCGATTCCTATTTTAGAGTTTGATGATAATCCTCAGGCGGTTATCATGCCCAATCACGAGGGGCTGGATTTGAAATTGCCAAAGAAGTGTGTCTATGCTTTTTTAGGTGAGGAGA
Source organism: Streptococcus sp. CF7_Ac1-12 (assembly GCF_024295905.1). Lineage (GTDB taxonomy): Bacteria > Bacillota > Bacilli > Lactobacillales > Streptococcaceae > Streptococcus > Streptococcus mitis_AP. The sequence goes on from NZ_JANCPG010000004.1 coordinate 68,737, forward strand.
TTGACCGTTATGCGAGGGAAGTAGGGGCGGACTGTGTCGGCGAATTTGTTTCTGCCACCAAGACCTATCCAGTTTATGTCATCAATTACAAGGGCGAGGAACTTTGTTTGGCTCAGGCTCCTGTTGGTTCAGCTCCAGCAGCCCAGTTTATGGATTGGTTGATTGGATATGGTGTGGAGCAGATTATTTCCACTGGAACCTGTGGTGTGCTGGCTGATATAGAAGAAAATGCCTTTTTAGTCCCTGTTCGCGCTCTGCGAGATGAAGGAGCTAGTTATCACTATGTGGCGCCTTCTCGTTATATGGAAATTCAGGCAGAGGCTATTGCTGCTATTGAGCGAGTGTTGGAAGCCAGAGGGATTCCCTATGAAGAAGTCATGACCTGGACGACCGACGGTTTTTACCGAGAAACGGCTGAAAAGGTGGTTTATCGCAAGGAAGAAGGCTGTGCTGTTGTGGAGATGGAGTGTTCTGCGCTTGCGGCAGTAGCCCAACTGCGTGGGGTTCTCTGGGGAGAATTGTTGTTTACAGCTGATTCCTTAGCAGACTTGGACCAGTACGATAGTCGTGACTGGGGTTCAGAAGCTTTCGAGAAGGCCTTGGAGCTCTGCATTGAGATAACTTCTCAGATCTAGCTACTCTCCTTCTTTTTATGGTACAATGGATGTATGTTATTCAAATTATTTGTGAAAAAACTTGAAAGTGCCTTGGGCGGACTTTCGCCTGCTCGTCGCATTTTTTTAAGTTTCGCTGGAGTTATTTTTATAGGTTCTCTCCTTTTGAGTTTGCCTGTTGTCCAGGCGAGTGATTCGCAGGCGACTTATTTTGACCATCTTTTTACGACGGTGTCCATGGTCTGTGTGACGGGCCTCTTTACGCAACCGGTAGCTACCACCTATAATTTCTGGGGGCAGTTGATTTGTATGCTCTTGATACAGATTGGTGGTCTGGGGCTCATGACCTTTATCGGGGTCTTTTATATTCAGGGGAAGCAAAAGCTCAGTCTTCGCAGTCGTGAAACCATTCAGGAGAGCTTTAGTTACGGGGAAACTCGGTCGTTGAGGGCTTTTATACGGTCTATCTTTTTGACGACTTTTCTGGTGGAGGGCTTGGGTGCCTTTCTGCTAAGTTTCCGCTTTATTCCTGAGTTTGGCTGGGGACGAGGCATTTTTACCTCTATCTTTTTAGCTATTTCAGCCTTTTGTAATGCTGGTTTTGATAATTTTGGCAGTAGCAGTTTAGTGGCTTTTCAGACAGATCCCTTGATCAATCTGGTCATTGCTGGCTTGATTATCACGGGTGGTCTGGGCTTCATGGTCTGGTTTGACTTGGCAACCCAGCTAGGCAAGAAGAAAAAACGTCGACTACGTTTCCACACCAAGTTGGTCCTCTTCTTGACTGCAGGGATTTTGCTGTTTGGGACAGGAGCCACACTCTTTACGGAGTGGCACAATCCCGGAACCATTGGCAATCTCAGTGTCCCAGAGAAAGTGCTGGTTAGCTTTTTCCAAACTGTCAGCATGAGAACGGCTGGTTTTGCCTCTATTGACTACACCCAAGCTCGACCTGTGACCTTGTTTATCTATATCTTACAGATGTTTCTCGGAGGGGCGCCTGGAGGGACGGCTGGGGGTCTCAAGATTACGACTTTCTTTGTCTTGTTGGTTTTTGCGCGTAGTGAATTGCTGGGCTTACCTCATGCTAATGTTGCGCAGAGAACCATTGAGGTCCGAACAGTCCAAAAATCCTTTAGTGTCTTCATTATCTTTTTGATGACCTTCTTGTTGGGCTTGATGTTGTTGGGAATTACAGCAGAAGGAACACCGCGATTTATTTACCTCATGTTTGAGACCATTTCAGCTCTTGCGACAGTTGGGGTAACGGCAAATCTGACACCAGAATTAGGCAAGTTAGCTCTTAGCATTATCATGGTGCTCATGTTTATTGGCCGTATCGGTCCCTTGACCTTGCTGGTTAGTCTAGCTGACTACCAGCCTGATAAGAAAGATTTGATTCAGTATATGAAAGCAGATATTAGTATTGGATAAGAAAGGAAGAATGATGTCAGATCGTACGATTGGAATTTTAGGTTTGGGGATTTTCGGGAGTAGTGTCCTGACAGCCCTAGCCAAGCAAGATATGAATATCATTGCCATTGACGACCACGCCGAGCGCATCAATCAATTTGAGCCAGTTTTGGCGCGTGGAGTTGTGGGCGATATTACAGATGAGGAACTCCTCAGAACTGCAGGAATTGATACCTGTGATACGGTTGTGGTGGCAACAGGGGAAAATCTGGAGTCGAGTGTGCTTGCAGTTATGCATTGTAAGAGTCTAGGGGTACCAAGGGTTATTGCAAAGGTCAAAAGCCAGACAGCTAAGAAGGTGCTAGAAAAAATCGGTGCTGACTCGGTGATTTCACCTGAGTATGAAATGGGGCAGTCTCTAGCGCAGACCATTCTCTTTCATAACAATGTTGATGTCTTTCAGCTGGATAAAAATGTGTCTATCGTAGAGATGAAAATTCCGAGTGTTTGGACAGGTCAAAGCCTGAGCCAGCTAGATTTACGTGGCAAATACAACCTCAATATCCTAGGATTCCGTGAACAAGAAAATTCACCCTTGGATGTCCAATTTGGCCCTAATGATCTCTTGAGCGCAGATGCCTATATCTTGGCTGTCATTAACAACCAGTATCTAGATGACTTGGCAGAATTAAATTCGTAAGGAGGGAGCCCCCCTCTTTTTTGATGTCCAAAATAGCAAATGGAGATAGCAACCCTTGTATTCTAGTAAAAGTCTTTCAAAAGCTGGACTTTATGGTAGAATAGAAAGAAGTGACAAGAGAGTAAGAAAAAATCAGTCCCCTAAAGGAGTAGATTATGAAGTTATTGTCTATCGCCATCCCTAGCTATAATGCCGCTGCCTATCTTCATTACTGTGTGGAATCGCTAGTGATTGGTGGTGAGCAAGTTGAGATTTTGATTATCAATGATGGGTCTCAGGACCAGACTCAGGAAATCGCTGAGCGTTTAGCCAGCAAGTATCCTAACATCGTTAGAGCTATCTATCAGGAAAATAAGGGCCATGGCGGTGCGGTCAATCGCGGCTTGGCGGAGGCTTCTGGGCGCTATTTTAAAGTAGTTGATAGTGATGACTGGGTGGATACTCGTGCTTACCTGAAAATTTTGGAAACCTTACAAGAATTAGAGAGTGAAGGTCAAGAGGTGGATGCCTTTGTGACCAATTTTGTCTATGAAAAGGAAGGCCAGTCTCGTAAGAAGAGTATGAGTTACGAGTCCGTCTTGCCTGTCCAGCAGATTTTTGGCTGGGATCAGGTTGGAAATTTCTCAAAAGGCCAGTATATCATGATGCACTCGCTGATTTATCGGACAGATTTGTTGCGAGCGAGCCAGTTCCAACTGCCTGAGCATACCTTTTATGTCGATAATCTCTTTGTCTTTACCCCCCTTCAGCAGGTCAAGACCATGTACTATCTGCCTGTCGATTTCTATCGTTATTTGATTGGGCGTGAGGACCAGTCTGTCAATGAGCAAGTGATGATTAAGCGCATTGACCAGCAACTCAAGGTCAATCGACTCTTGGTAGATCAGCTTGATTTGTCCCAAGTGAGTCATCCAAAAATGCGAGAATATTTGCTGAATCACATTGAGATTACGACGGTGATTTCCAGTGCCTTGCTCAACCGAGCAGGTACAGCAGAGCATCTTGCAAAAAAACGTGAGCTGTGGACCTATATTCAGCAGGAAAATCCAGAGGTATTTCAGGCCATTCGCAAAACCATGTTGAGCCGTTTAACCAAACATTCAGTCTTGCCAGCTCGCAAACTTTCCAATGTCGTCTATCAAATCACCAAGTCTGTTTATGGATTTAATTAATATAAGTATTTTATAAGAGGGATTTAAGAAAAATTTTAACTTTTTCTTAATCCTTTTTAATTTTAGGAGATTATACTAGAGTCATCAAATAAAGAAAAACTCTAAGGAGAATCCTATGAAATTCAATCCAAATCAAAGATATACTCGTTGGTCTATTCGCCGTCTTAGTGTCGGTGTTGCCTCAGTTGTTGTAGCCAGTGGTTTCTTTGTCCTAGTTGGTCAACCAAGTTCTGTACGTGCTGATGTGGTCAATCCAACCCCTGCTCAAGTAGCGCCAGATGCGACTGCGGTGAGTGAAAAGAGCGACTTACCAGTAGAACTTCTCAAAGAAGCAGTCGATACAGCTCTTCCTTCAGAGCAGGCAGAATCAACACCTAAAGCAAGCTTGGATACTGCAAGCTCTCCAGAAAAAGCAGATGTAGGTGCTAAAGAGCCGGTAGTAGCACCAAAAGAAGAAGCGCAAGCAAAACCAGAATCTAAGAAACAAACAGAAGATGCGGTTAAACCTGTGGAAAGTCCTGCAGCTACAGTTGCTGGACAAGACCGTGAAGCAAGTGAAGCTCAACCAGCAACCACTCCAGCTGAAGTGCAAAAAGGCGTGGCTGACAATACTAAAGACACAGTAGACGTTCCGGCTACTTACTTGGATAAAGCCAACTTCCCAGGCCCATTCACAGCCGGAGTCAACCAAGTTATTCCATATGAATTCTTCGCTGGTGATGGTATGTTAACACGCCTTATCTTGAAAGCTTCAGATAAGGCTCCATGGTCAGACAACGGTTCGGCTAAAAATCCAGCCCTTCCACCAGTAGAAAAATTGGGCAAAGGTCTTTACTTCTACGAAGTAGACTTGGCAGGTACCCAAGGTAAGTCAGATAAAGAGCTTCTTGATCTCTTGAAACAAAACGGCACTCAAAGCTATAAAGCAACTATCAAAGTGTACGGTGCTAAAGATGGCAAGGCAGACTTGAGCAACCTTGTAGCGACTAAGGATTTGGATGTCAACTTGAACGGCTTGACTACCCCAGCTGAAGTTCAAAAAGGTGTAGCTGATAATACTAAAGACACAGTAGATGTTCCAGCCACTTACTTGGACAAAGCCAACTTCCCAGGCCCATTCACAGCTGGTGTTAACCAAGTCATTCCATACGAATTCTTCGCTGGTGACGGTATGTTAACTCGTCTTATCTTGAAGGCTTCAGACAAGGCTCCATGGTCAGACAATGGTTCAGCTAAAAATCCAGCTCTTCCACCAGTGGAAAAATTGGGCAAAGGTCTCTACTTCTACGAAGTAGACTTGGCAGGCACTCAAGGTAAATCTGATAAAGAGCTACTTGACCTCTTAAAACAAAATGGCACTCAAAGCTATAAAGCTACCATCAAGGTGTACGGTGCCAAAGATGGCAAGGCTGATTTGAGCAATCTTGTAGCGACTAAGGATTTGGATGTCAACTTGAACGGCTTAACCACTCCAGCTGAAGTGCAAAAGGGCGTAGCCGATAATACTAAAGACACAGTAGATGTTCCAGCCTCTTACTTGGATAAAGCCAATTTCCCAGGCCCATTCACAGCCGGTGTTAACCAAGTCATTCCTTACGAATTCTTCGCCGGTGACGGTATGTTAACTCGTCTTATCTTGAAAGCATCCGACAAGGCTCCATGGTCAGACAATGGTTCAGCTAAAAATCCCGCTCTTCCACCAGTAGAAAAATTGGGCAAAGGCCTCTACTTCTACGAAGTGGACTTGGCAGGAACTCAAGGAAAATCAGATAAAGACTTGTTAGACCTCTTGAAACAAAACGGCACTCAAAGCTACAAGGCAACCATCAAAGTGTACGGTGCGAAAGATGGCAAGGCCGATTTGAGCAACCTCGTAGCGACTAAAAATTTGGATGTCAACTTGAACGGCTTAACCACTCCAGCCGAAGTACAAAAAGGCGTAGCCGACAATACCAAAGATACGGTAGACGTTCCAGCATCTTACCTGGACAAGGCCAACTTCCCAGGCCCATTCACAGCTGGTGTCAACCAAGTTATTCCATATGAATTTTTCGCAGGTGATGGTATGTTGACACGCCTTATCTTGAAAGCTTCAGACAAGGCTCCATGGTCTGACAATGGTTCAGCCAAAAATCCCGCCCTTCCACCAGTAGAGAAATTGGGCAAAGGTCTCTACTTCTATGAAGTAGATTTGGCTGGCACTCAAGGCAAATCTGATAAAGAGCTTCTAGACCTCTTGAAACAAAACGGCACTCAAAGCTATAAAGCTACAATTAAGGTTTACGGTGCGAAAGATGGTAAAGCTGATTTGAGCAATCTCGTAGCGACTAAGGATTTGACAGTGAACTTGAATGGACATCAGTCTCTTGCTCCGATGCAATCAGGCTTCGTCCCATCTTCTAATGGTTCAGCTATGCCGACTCCAATGATGAGTAGTCATCAAGATGCGTCTAAGATGAACGCTCAAATGCCAAGTGTCAATCAAGATGAGATGAAATCTCAAATGCCAGCTGCTAGTCAGGATAAGATGATGCCTAACAAAGAGCAGGATAAAACCATGAATGCTAGCCAGCCTATGGCAACACCAAGCATGAAACAGGATCAAGCTCCAGCAGCCTCAAGCAAAATGTCTGATGAAGGCAAGATGGCAGCTAATAACAAGGCATCAAATCCAATGATGACTGCTCAAATGAAAAATCAAAAAGACATGCTTCCATATACTGGCGAAGCTCAAACATCAATGGCTACTCTTGGATTCTTTGGACTCGCCTTGGCAGGACTATTAGGTGGCCTCGGTTTGAAAGCTAAAAAAGAGGAAAATGACTAGTCTAGCTACAGACTTTCTATCTAGGATTTGAAAAATCCAGATAGCGATTAGAATGTTCGTAAAGTGATTAAAATAGTGTTATACTATTGTGGTATAGCACTGTTTTTTTCAAAGGAGAGACAGATGGGAAAGACAATTTTACTCGTTGACGACGAGGTAGAAATCACAGATATTCATCAACGCTATCTGGTTCAGGCAGGGTATCAGGTTTTGGTGGCTCATGATGGAGTAGAGGCCTTAGAAATCTTCAAGCGAAAACCGATTGATTTGATTATTACAGATATCATGATGCCTCGGATGGATGGTTATGATTTGATTAGCGAAGTCCAGTATCAATCTCCGGATCAGCCTTTTCTCTTTATCACGGCTAAGACTAGCGAGCAGGACAAGATTTATGGCCTGAGCTTAGGGGCAGATGACTTTATTGCCAAGCCCTTTAGCCCACGTGAGCTGGTTTTGCGTGTCCACAATATCCTGCGTCGCCTTCATCGTGGAGGTGAGACAGAGGTCGTCAGTCTCGGAGATTTACGGATGAATCACGGTAGCCATGAGGTCCAAGTTGGAGATGTGGCGCTTGATTTGACAGTCAAATCCTTCGAACTTCTATGGTTTTTAGCCAGCAATCCAGAGCGGGTTTTCTCTAAGACAGATCTCTATGAAAAGGTCTGGCAAGAAGACTATGTGGATGATACCAATACCTTGAATGTTCATATTCATGCTCTCCGACAGGAGTTGGCTAAACATGCCAGTGCAGCAACGCCCACCATCAAAACCGTCTGGGGCTTGGGCTACAAGATTGAGAAAGCACGAGGGTAGTTAATGAAATTAAAAAGTTATATTTTAGTGGGGTATATCATTTCAACACTCCTAACAATTATCGTGGTTTTTTGGGCCATCCAGCGCATGTTAATTGAGCAAAGAGAAATTTATTTCCTGATTGGCATGACTTTAATCGCAAGTTTTGTCGGTGCTGGGATTAGTCTCTTTCTCCTATCGCCTGTCTTTACATCATTGGCCAAACTTAAGGAACATGCCAAGCGAGTAGCGGACAAGGATTTTCCTTCAAATCTGGAGGTTCAAGGGCCTGCAGAATTTCAGCAGTTAGGGCAAGCTTTCAATGAGATGTCCCATGATTTGCAGGCAACCTTTGATTCATTAGAAGAAAGCGAACGAGAAAAGGGCTTGATGATTGCCCAGCTTTCGCATGATATCAAGACCCCCATTACTTCGATCCAAGCGACAGTAGAAGGGATTTTGGATGGGGTTATCAAGGAAGGAGAACAAGCCCACTATCTAGCAACCATTGGGCGCCAGACGGAAAGACTCAATAAACTAGTTGAGGAGTTGAATTTTTTGACCTTAAATACAGCTAGAAATCAGGTGGAAACGACTAGCAAAGACAGTATTTTTCTGGACCAGCTCTTGATTGAGTGCATGAGTGAATTTCAGTTCTTGATTGAGCAGGAGGAGCGAGATGTCCATTTGCAGGTAATCCCAGAGTCTGCTCGGATTGAGGGAGATTATGCCAAACTTTCTCGTATCTTGGTGAATCTGGTCAATAATGCTTTTAAATACTCTGCTCCAGGAACCAAGTTGGAGGTGGTAGCTAAGCTGGAGAAGAACCAGCTTTCAATCAGTGTAACAGATGAAGGGCAGGGCATTGCCCCAGAGGACTTGGAGAATATTTTCAAGCGCCTTTATCGTGTAGAAACTTCGCGTAACATGAAGACAGGTGGTCATGGCTTGGGTCTTGCGATTGCGCGTGAATTAGCCCATCAATTGGGTGGAGAAATCACAGTCAGCAGCCAGTACGGCCTCGGAAGCACCTTTACTCTCCTTCTTAACCTCTCTGGCAGTGAAAATAAAGCCTAAAACCCCTTTACAAATCCAGCCATTCATGGTAAAATGGATTTTGTGTGAAATATCAGCAGGAAAGCATGAAGCTCGTCAACAGGTGTCTTATGATAAGTAACCTTGGCTGTTTAGGCGAAGGGCATCTGCACGAATCAGGGCTTTCTAAGTGACTATTTCCACCGAAATATTATTTATATCAGGAGGACATTCACATGTCACGTTATACAGGACCATCTTGGAAACAAGCTCGTCGCCTTGGCCTTTCACTTACAGGTACAGGTAAAGAATTGGCACGTCGTAACTACGTACCAGGACAACACGGACCAAACAACCGTTCTAAATTGTCAGAATACGGTTTGCAATTGGCTGAAAAACAAAAACTTCGTTTTACTTACGGTGTAGGTGAAAAACAATTCCGTAACTTGTTCGTACAAGCTACAAAAATCAAAGGCGGAATCCTAGGTTTCAACTTCATGCTTCTTTTGGAACGTCGTTTGGATAACGTTGTTTACCGTCTTGGTCTTGCGACTACTCGTCGTCAAGCTCGTCAATTCGTAAACCACGGTCACATCCTTGTTGACGGAAAACGCGTTGATATCCCATCATACCGCGTAACTCCAGGTCAAGTGATCTCAGTTCGTGAAAAATCATTGAAAGTTCCAGCTATCCTTGAAGCAGTAGAAGCTACTCTTGGACGTCCAGCATTCGTATCATTCGACGCTGAAAAATTGGAAGGTTCATTGACTCGCTTGCCAGAACGCGACGAAATCAACCCAGAAATCAACGAAGCACTTGTCGTTGAATTCTACAACAAGATGCTTTAATTTTAAGATATATCTTACAGAAAGCCTACAACAGTGGGCTTTTTGCTTTGTCTTAAAACGTTGATTTCTGGGTTTGTTTAGAGATTTGCTAGTAAGATTATTTGTGTGTCTAAGTCTATCTATTCAAAGAATGACACGATGTTGATGATATAAATCTGGTATGATATAATATTTTGGCCCCCTCAATTCAAGGAAGGGAGGTGTTACATATGTTAGAAACTTTACTCACAGTGTTTCTAGCTCCGTTACTGATTAACGTGTTATCTGAGCTTTTCAAGTTATGGATAAAGAGACGTAGCCCCCTTTTAGAGGGTAGCAAAAACCCCCATCGGTGGCACGGTGGGGCTTTTTGTTGCCTTGTTAGACAATTATCATCACTATAAACCCATTCTAACACACCCCCTCCGATTTTTCAAGCTTTTGTTTTGATATTCCTCAGAGTGTGTTTGTGGTTTGAGTCCACTTTACTGAAATTAGCCCACGCGCTTCTAGCCTCCATTCTACAGCAAAGAAATCAACTCTTTTCTAGGGATTTCCGCCCTCATTTTTGTCTTTTGTGCTAAAATAGACTTATAAATTGAAAATAAGGAATGTTTATGAAATCGGGTAATGGTTTTTGGAAAGGCTGTCTCTATTTTTGGGGCTTCTTGTTCTTACTGGGCCTTTTGGTTCAATATGCTCTTCCGCTTGCGGCTTGTGTCCTGCTAGGCTATGGTGGTTATCGCCTCTATAAACGTTGGCGCTATCCTCTTTTGCAGGATCGTTCGCTCGATGATCGGATTGAGCTTTTAAAAGCTCGTATTCGTCAGGCGGACAAGGATATTCAGCAATTAGAGGGAACTTTAGTAGAAAAAGGCTCAGAGTCCTATAAGAGTTTGGCTAATCAAGTATTAATCGAACTGCGGGAAATCCATCAGGAGGCGGAACGTCTCAAGTCCTATATCGATGCTGATGTCTACAACCGTATTGACAAAAAGGTTCGTACAGTGAGGGCAACTATCGATGTTCAGCTAGAACGTTTGGATAGAGAAAGTCAGGTAGATCTTGAAAATGCGGAGCCAGAGGAATTAGCTCCAGAATTGTCCCAGACCTTGGCCAATATTGCCATTGATCATCAGGCTATTTTAGACAAGATTGCCACCTCTGCTGATGGTGATAAGGAAGAATTGACGGCCATTCATAGTTTGAAGATGGAGAAATTCCAAACGATTTTAGAAGGCTATTTAAAGATTAAGGCCAATCCGAAGAACTATAATCGAGCAGAAGAACGCTTGCAACAAGCTAAAGCAGCCATCGAACAATTTGACCTTGAACTGGACCAAGTCTTGAGAGAATTCAATGAAACAGATATGCGTGATTTTGATATCAGTTTGCGTATCCTAGAAAAAGATCGTAAAGAATAGGTTAGAAACAAAGGAGTAACCATGACAGAATTTAATTTTGATATTGACCAGATTGCCAATAATACGGTAGCTAAGGTGGATAAAACAACCCAAATCATCGAGACCAATACTGGCTCGGACAAGACCTTGACCTTCCTTGAAAAGTTGAGCCCTGAGCAGCAAGAAGGAATCAAGGCGCACGTGCCCCAGTTAGTAGACCAATTTGTCACAAATCAAAATGCTCTTTTGGATTTTGGACAATCTGCTGTAGAAGGTGTGAATAATACGGTCAATCGTATCTTGTCAGAACAAAAGAAATTGCAGATTCCCCAAGTGGATGATCTACTTAAAAATACCAACCGTGAGTTGCAAGGCTTTGTAGTCAAATACAAGAACGCTGAAATTGCTGAGTTAGAAGAGAAGCCAAACTTTTTGCAACGATTGTTTAACAAGAGCAAGAATACCCTACAAGAATTTTACTTTGACTCAAAAACAGTGGAGCAAAAGCTCGATGGTATGGCAGCTGCAGTGGTCAAGCAAGAAGATGTCTTAGCTCGAAATATCGTTTCAGCTGAGATGTTGATTGAGGACAATACCAAATCCATTGAAAATCTAGTGGGAGTGATTTCCTTTATCGAAGCTAGCCAGACAGAAGCTGGCAATCGCGCTGCAGAACTGAAAGCTCAAGCTGACCAACTCGATACAAGTACGGTAGAATACCAAACCAAGTCACAAGAATTGGCCCGCATGGCTGAAGTGGTCAATACCCTTGAACAACAACATACTGAGTATGTCAGCCGTCTCTATGTTGCCTGGGCAACAACACCTCAGATGCGCAATCTTGTGAAGGTGTCATCTGATATGCGCCAAAAATTGGGTATGCTTCGTCGTAATACGATTCCAACAATGAAGCTTTCTATTGCCCAACTTGGTATTTTGCAACAATCAATGAAATCAGGTGTCGTGGCAGATGCCATTGTCAATGCCAATAATGCTGCCCTTCAGATGCTAGCTGAAACCAGCAAGGAAGTGATTCCGCAGATGGAACGAATTGCCCAAAGCCCGACAGTCGCTGTTGAGTCTGTTACCAAACTGGCTGAAAGCCTGGTCGCTCAAAACCAAGGTATCGTCGCTGCCATTGAATTGGGACGCCAGAAACGTGCCCAACTAGAAACAACCATCGTCAAGTCCGCAGAAATGATCAACGATTCTGTCAAACTACGCGATGAAAAAATCGTCCAAGCCCTTCTAGACCAAGGCAAGGCAGCTCAGAAAGAAGTACAAGAATAATACACAAGTCCCCTGTAATGTAGATTTGCAGGGGATTTTGGATTTTTCTATATATCCGAACATCTAGTTTATTTCACAAAAAATATAGTCAAAAATGTAGTCATTCGAATGATTTTTTTCAATGTACTGAATTAAACAAAAAGAAAAAACGTTTGAATCAGCGTTTTTCTTCTGTATTGATTCTTCGTATTGAATGCTTACTTAACTTCGGTATACATAAAAGGGAAGAACCAGCAGGGCAGTCCATTGTATCATACAGAAATTTCAATGTTCTTAAGAGGTGGAACTAGTCAGTCCGCTAAGTATAATAAGAAAAGTGGAAAATCCTATAAGGATATTGATGACCTAGTTGATTTTGGTAGGCCTGTTCACATAGTTCCCCATATGTTCCGACATAGTTTTGTTTCAGTCATGGCTGATAAGAATGTAAGCTTAAACGTTATTCGAGAGTTTGTGGGACATTCAGAAGATAGTAGAGAAATAGAAAAAATCTATCTTCATGTTATGCAAAAAGGAAAACATAAGATTGAACAAGTTATGATAGATTTGTCTAAAATAATCTCTTGATTATTATAATCAGTTAAAATTCAGCTATTTTAGATTTCTTGATATGATTATAAAAATAGAAATAACAATAAGACTAGCTAAACTTATCAATAAAATCTCAATGTTATTAGTAAAGATATTTATTACTTGAAGAACAGATACGGAAGCAATAATAAAAAGTATTGCTTCCATAAGTTTAGTATTTCGTAATTCATTAAATTGATATTTTTCTTTAATTAAGTCATATTCCTCTTGCTTTACTTTTTCTACATATTCATCGTGAGTGAAATCAGAGTGCTCTTTAAGATGATTAAAAAGTTCAAAAATAGGTCTATAATTAAGTCGGTACATAAAAATATATGATTTTTTATAATTGTGAGCCCATTCATTAAAATTAATAAGATGTTTTTCGTTTGAGAGGTGGAATTTTTCAAGTCCGTCCATAATAGTTTCTTCAAGGCAAACTAATTGAAAAAACGGGGTAGCAGAAGCCAAAAAGAAACTAGCTTGTTGTAGAAAATTGAACTCAAAATTATTAGAATCATTGTTATTCCAAATGATATAATTAGCGCCTTTGTTTATGTAGTTAATGTATTCTAAATCAAAATAGTCTGCTATGTAATATTTTGATTTATTCATAGAGGATAGAGCATGCGAAGTATATGGAGCATTAATCATCCAAGTATACAATTTGTCTTTTTTAAAGAATTCTAATTTATTCATATCTTTCATATTGGTAATGAAGTGGAGTGTAAAAAAACGTTCGCTTAATTGAATTCCTCCGTTTATTGAAGATAATTCTTTTTTTATATAATTTAAAATATCATCTAACTGTTGAGAAGAGTTCAAAGAGTATGCTTTATTTTTATTTTTAAAATCAGGAAAGAGTTTGGCTATCATTTTGGTATACGGGTGTAGAAAATCGATGTTATAAAAAGAATCTCTCAAATCTTCAAATAAATCAATTACTATTGCCCCATTTTGATATACGGTAAGTGTTACAAAGTAGAGGTATATTTCGCTCTTTTTACCAAATTCTATAAGAGGAGTGAAGATAAATTTAATAAATTTATTACCTTCTGCGTTATTTAACCAATTTTGCTTTTCCTTCTCAAGTTTAATAAAGTATAAGTCAAGATAGTCATTAGTCTTTTCATCAATCGCTTCTTTCAAATGATGTATCTCAGAGGGAATATTCCAAAATTCATTTTTTTTAGCAATAAGTTGACCATCTTTGGTACCTATTAAAACCATTATTGTGGCTGGATGATTTTTAAATTTTTTAGTAATAATTTGTGTTAATTTTTTATTATTAATTTTATATAAGTCTGTACTTAACATATAAAAAGAAGTTATTTTAAATTCTTTGATTTGTTTAGAGACTTCAGAAATTTTTTCTCCCCAATTATTATTTATAGGCTTCTTCATATTAAGCTCCTTAATGTTTTTCAAAATAATTATATCAAAAACATTCCCCTATTTGATATGAACAATCATAATCAGTTAAAATTCAGTTATTTTGCTAAATTTAAAAGAAAAAGCCTTAGAAATGTTGATTTCATAGGCTTTCTGTATGTTATATTATTTTACTTCTGTAAACACAACGTGTTTGCGAAGTTTTGGTGAGTATTTCTTCAATTGAAGACGGTCTGGAGTGTTACGTTTGTTTTTAGAAGTAAGGTACAAGCGTTCACCAGATTCTTTGTGTTCAAGTGTAATATTTACGCGCATGGTATCTCCCTTCTATTATTCAGCTGATGAAGCTTTAGCGATTTTACGTCCTTTGTAGTATCCTTTAAGTGATACACGGTGAGAACGTGAGTAATCTCCAGTAGTTTCGTCAAAGTTCACAGATGGAGCTGTTACTTTGTAGTGTGTACGACGTTTGTTTTTCTTCGCTTTTGAAGTGCGACGTGCAGGTACTGCCATTTTGATTTCTCCTTTAGGTATTTATATTCGATTCAATCTACTGATTTTCATCAACCATACTAGGATAACACATTTTTTTTGTAAAGTAAAGTTACTTGACAAAAAAAGATGAAAAAATTAGAAGATATTACTCAGTTGATATTACTAAAACCTAAATGATATCACTTTGTTTTTAAAAGTCAATAGAAAGTTGAAAAATAATTACTAAAAAGTTTCAGCCCAATAATTACTTGTAGTAGGTGAGATTATATTGTGCTGAAATACTCTTTTATTCTTATAACTTTTACACTATAATTGTAGTTAGAAAGGGAGAGAAATGTTTGATTATAGAGCACTAGTTATTTTGATGACTTTGATGGATCATTGTGAGCTATCATTATATGAATTATCTGTTAAGGTGAGCTTACCTATAAAGGAAGTCAAAGAAGGAATAGATTATTTAGTGCCTTATCTAGCTAATAAAGGGATAGTGCTGGATAAAAAACAAGGTCGCTATAGTTTATCAAATCGTACGAAGCAGTCTTTGACAGATATTATTAAGTCGGATGAATTGGTTTTACCAAAGTCGACTCGCTTAGCATTAATCTATCTTTACACTTTTTGCCGATTAGATTTTATATCGAATAATCATTACCAAGACTTTTTGAAAGTAAGTAAGAATACAACCTTATCTGATATTCAATCATTAAGAAAGATTATGTTAGATAATGATTTGGAGCTAGGGTACAGTAGAGCAAAAGGTTATACTTTACACGGTTCAGAGTGGAATAAGCACCGTTTAGCTTTTCAAATGGTTAGTGAGTTGCTGGAATCCTCCATAGGGATTTGGGGGTTGGATTATGTTTTATCCAGTTGGGGGTATTCATTAACTTATGATTTGATTGATCAGGTAGTTAAAGATTATTATGAAAAGCTACAGATAGTACCTATTGTTAATCAATTAAAAGTTTGCCTTTTCGGTTTAGTATTCATTATATGTAGGTATCAAAGGGATGTTGAAAGAGTATGTCTTTCAGAGACACTAGTATCTCCTATTATTCAAGATATAACGACTATTTTATTAGATACAGTAGTTGATTTGGGAATTATAGATACGGTATTTTCAGAGGATGATTATCGCTATGTCACAGTTTTATTATCAAGTTGCTTTGAAGGTGAAGTAGATGTTGCTCCGGTTTACTTTAATCAATTAACAGAGGCTATTATAAGTAGAATGGAAGATATTTCTTTGTTACATTTTAAACAAAGAGAAGTATTGAGAGAAAATCTTCGCCGTCACCTTATACCGGCTTACTATAGATTAAAGTTCGGCTTACCTAGCTCAAATGAATATGTGTTGCATGTTAAAGAACATTATCCTGATTTATTTGAACTAGTAAAAGATTCTTTGACTCCCTTGATGGACGCTATTGACAAGCCCATACCTGATAGTGAAACAGCATATTTTGTTATCCATTTTGGAGGATATTTAAAGAAAGCAGACAATTTGCCTCAAAAATGTTATAAAGCAGCAATTATCTGTCCTAATGGAATTAGTTCTTCATTGATGATAAAAGAGAATCTATTAGCATTATTCCCTCAAATTGAGTTTATAGGAACCTCAAAGATTGATGATTTATATGCGAAAACTAGTAGTGACTATGATATGGTTTTTTCTACTATAAAGGTGGATACAGAGAAGCCAAATTATCTAGTTTCTGTTATGATGACGGAAGAACAAACAACACAGTTAGTTGAATTGGTATCAAAAGATTTCCCAGATACAGGTTATCGAGATATTGAGCTTAATCAGATAATTAGCATAGTAAGACGATATAGTGTAATCACACAAGAATTAGAGTTAAAATTAGCATTAAAGAGGTATCTCTATCAAGAAATGAACAGAAAGGACGTGTTACCATTGTTAGAAGAATTAATTACAAAAGAAACTTATCAGGTTAGTTCGGAAAAATTAGGATGGAAGGAGGCAATTCGTTTAGCAGCTAAACCGCTTTTGGATCAACATAAGATAACTGAGAACTACCCTGAGGCAATGATTCAAAAAGTAGAAGAGTTTGGGCCTTTTATTAATTTAGGGAAGGGAGTAGCAATTCCTCACGCTCGGCCAGATGAAGGTGTGAATGAAATAGGAATGTCAATGTTAGTTTTGGAAGAACCGATTTATTTATTGGATAATCCAGAACAAGAGGTAAGATTGTTGATTTGTATTGCAGCTATTGATAATGAGAGTCATTTAAAGGCTTTGTCACATTTAACAACAATTTTAAGAGATAAAAATCATGTTCAAACTTTAATATCATCAAAAAACTATGATGACATTGAAATGATAATTAAACAGGAGGATTAGATAATGTTAAAAATTGGTACAGCTTGTGGTTCAGGATTAGGTTCAAGTTTTATGGTACAGATGAATATTGAATCTGTATTGAGTGATTTGAATGTTTCAGATGTAGAAGTTGAACACTATGATTTAGGTGGAGCAGATCCAAATGCAGCTGATATTTGGATTGTTGGTCGTGATCTAGCTGATTCAGCTAGTCATCTTGGAGATGTTCGTATCTTAAATAGTATTATTGATATGGACGAGCTACGAGAATTAATTACTAAAATTTGTGAAGAAAAAGAACTTATATAGGAGGCTAGCGTCATGATGAAGTTCATATTGGATATTGTTAGTACACCAGCTATTTTAGTAGCTTTAATTGCAATCTTAGGATTAGTTCTTCAGAAGAAGAAATTACCTGACATTATTAAAGGCGGAATTAAGACCTTTGTTGGTTTCTTAGTTGTATCTGGTGGTGCAGGAATTGTGCAAAATTCTTTAAATCCATTTGGTACCATGTTTGAGCATGCTTTTCATTTATCTGGAGTTGTACCAAATAATGAAGCAATTGTAGCTGTAGCTTTAACAACATATGGCTCAGCTACTGCAATGATTATGTTTGCAGGTATGGTGTTCAATATCTTAATCGCTCGTTTTACTCGATTCAAATATATCTTTTTAACAGGGCACCACACTCTATATATGGCGTGTATGATTGCGGTCATTTTATCAGTTGCTGGCTTTACTAGTTTGCCTCTTATCTTACTAGGAGGATTAGCACTCGGTATTATTATGAGTATTTCTCCAGCATTTGTACAAAAATATATGGTTCAATTAACTGGAAATGACAAGGTGGCTTTAGGTCATTTCAGTTCTTTGGGATATTGGTTGAGTGGTTTCACTGGTAGCCTTATCGGTGACAAATCAAAATCAACAGAGGACATTAAATTCCCAAAGAGTTTAGCTTTTTTACGTGATAGTACTGTTAGTATTACTTTATCTATGGCAGTTATTTACATTATTGTAGCTATCTTTGCAGGGTCAGAATATATAGAAAAAGAAATCAGTAATGGTACAAGTGGTCTAGTTTATGCTTTACAATTAGCAGGTCAATTTGCAGCAGGTGTATTTGTTATTTTAGCAGGTGTTCGCCTTATTTTGGGTGAAATTGTTCCAGCCTTTAAAGGTATTTCAGAGCGTCTTGTACCTAATTCAAAACCTGCTTTGGATTGTCCGATTGTTTATACTTATGCACCTAATGCAGTCCTAATTGGATTTATCTCTAGTTTTGTTGGTGGTTTAGTAAGTATGGCAATTATGATTGCTTCAGGAACGGTTGTCATCTTACCAGGCGTTGTGCCTCATTTCTTCTGTGGAGCGACTGCAGGTGTCATTGGGAATGCATCTGGTGGTGTTCGTGGAGCCACTATTGGAGCATTTTTACAAGGTATTTTAATTAGTTTTCTTCCAGTCTTTTTAATGCCAGTTTTGGGAGGACTTGGTTTCCAAGGGTCAACTTTCTCAGATGCAGATTTTGGTCTATCAGGAATTATTTTAGGAATGTTGAATCAATTTGGCTCACAAGCAGGCATTGTTATTGGTCTTGTTCTTATTCTAGCAGTTATGTTTGGAGTATCCTTTATTAAAAAGCCATCTGCAAAGGAGGAATAAGGGATGATTTTAAGTGAAAATAGAGAAGATGAGTTAAGAAAATTTGCAACAAAAATCCGATTAAATACTCTTAGAACATTGAATCATCTTGGATTCGGCCATTATGGAGGGAGTCTGTCTATAGTAGAAGTTTTAGCAGTGCTTTATGGTGAAATAATGCCGATGACTCCAGAAATATTTGCGTCACGAGATAGAGATTATTTTGTTTTATCCAAGGGACATGCTGGACCAGCTTTGTACAGCACACTCTATTTGAATGGTTTCTTTGACAAAGAATTCTTACATTCTTTAAATACAAATGGAACCAAATTACCGTCTCATCCTGATAGAAATCTAACGCCGGGCATAGATATGACAACTGGCTCTTTAGGACAGGGAATTAGTGTTGCAACCGGACTTGCATATGGTCAGAGAATAAGAAAAAGTCCCTTTTATACCTATGCTATTGTTGGAGATGGTGAGTTAAATGAGGGACAATGTTGGGAGGCTATACAGTTTGCTTCTCATCAACAGTTATCTAATTTAATTGTATTTGTAGACGATAACAAAAAACAATTAGATGGTTTTACAAAGGATATTTGTAATCCAGGTGATTTTGTAGAAAAATTCTCAGCATTTGGGTTTGAATCCATTAGGGTCAATGGTTCAGATATTAGAGAAATTTATGAAGGGATTATCCAATTAAAACAGTCAAATAATTCATCCCCTAAGTGTATTGTATTAGACACTATTAAAGGTCAAGGAGTTCTAGAGCTGGAAGAAATGAAATCCAATCATCATCTTCGCCCTACTGTAGAGGAGAGACAAATGTTAACTTCAGTTGTAGAAAGATTAAGTCAGGAATTGGAGGAAACAGAATGATGAGAAGTACGAAAGAATTACGACATGTGTATAGAGATTTCCTTCTAGAAGCTAACCAAAGTTATTCTGATATAGTAGTTTTAGAAGCAGACTTGTCAAGTTCGATGGCTACTAATAATCTTGAAAAGGACTTTGGAGACCGTTATGTGAATGTTGGGATCATGGAAGCAGAAATGGTCGGGCTTGCAGCAGGTTTATCTATTCAGGGGTTTAGACCTTATCTTCATACATTTGGCCCTTTTGCTTCACGAAGAGTATTTGATCAATTATTTATTTCTCTTGGGTACGCACAATTGGATGCCACTGTGATTGGCTCAGATGCAGGAGTAACGGCAGAGATGAATGGTGGAACACATATGCCATTTGAAGAAATTGGATTGTTACGTTTAATTCCTAAATCAATCATTTTTGAAGCAACTGATGATATCCAATTTCGTGAAATCTTGAACCAGACATTAGAATTAAAAGGACTAAAATATATTCGAACAATTAGAAAAGCTCCAGAGGCTGTATATCAAGGTGGAGAAGATTTTTCTAAAGGCTACATTGAGTTAAGACACGGTGAAGATGTTGTAATAGTTGCTTCTGGCATAATGGTTGCTCCAAGTATTCGAGTTGCGGATGAACTGTCTAAATTAGGTTATTCAGTAGGTGTGATAGATTTATTTAGAATCAAACCGATACCAGAACAGATAAAAACAATGTTAAGCGGAAAAACTATATTTACTGTAGAAAACCACAATCAGATAGGTGGAATTGGCAGTGCTTTATGTGAATTATTCTCTGATGATGGAATAACAAAAATTCATCGGATGGGTGTTCAAGAAAGATTCGGTCAAGTAGGGAAAATGGATTATCTTCTTAATGAGTATGGTTTGAGTGAATCGAATATAAAAGAGAAAGTTTTAGCGTTTTATAATGCAAGATAGATATTAAATACACTTATCTGAAAGAACTTCTGTAAAAATTACATTACGTTATTTAAAGCGAGCGGATTAAAAGCATATTCTGGTAATCAGAAAGTGCCCTGATCCGCTTTGTTGTTTTTAATTTAAAATGTTTATATGTGTATAGAATTTTCTGAAAATTCAAGAATTTTCTTCTGTTCATTGCCTTTAAAATGTGCTATAATAGTAAAAACTGAAATGGGAGGGAACAAATGACTGAATTAGCTAAACGTCATCGCAGTAGCATTTATGATAGTATGGTTAAATCACCAAACCGTGCTATGCTTCGTGCGACTGGTATGACAGATAAGGACTTTGAAACACCGATTGTGGGAGTGATTTCGACTTGGGCGGAAAATACACCATGTAACATCCACTTGCATGATTTTGGGAAATTGGCTAAAGAGGGTGTCAAATCTGCAGGTGCTTGGCCTGTGCAGTTTGGAACTATTACTGTAGCGGACGGGATTGCTATGGGAACGCCTGGTATGCGTTTCTCTTTGACATCTCGTGATATCATTGCGGACTCTATCGAGGCGGCTATGGGTGGTCACAATGTGGATGCCTTTGTTGCTATCGGTGGTTGTGACAAGAACATGCCTGGTTCTATGATTGCCATTGCTAATATGGATATTCCAGCAATTTTCGCCTATGGTGGAACTATTGCACCGGGAAATCTTGATGGTAAAGATATTGACTTGGTTTCTGTTTTTGAGGGTATCGGAAAATGGAACCACGGTGACATGACAGCTGAGGACGTAAAACGTCTTGAATGTAATGCCTGCCCTGGTCCTGGTGGCTGTGGTGGTATGTACACAGCTAATACCATGGCGACTGCTATCGAAGTTCTCGGTATGAGTTTGCCAGGCTCTTCATCTCATCCAGCTGAATCAGCTGACAAGAAAGAAGATATCGAAGCAGCAGGACGTGCTGTTGTTAAGATGTTGGAACTAGGTCTTAAACCATCAGATATCTTGACTCGTGAAGCCTTTGAAGATGCTATCACTGTAACTATGGCTCTAGGTGGTTCTACAAACGCCACTCTTCACTTGCTTGCCATTGCCCATGCTGCCAATGTTGACTTGTCACTTGAGGACTTCAATACGATTCAAGAACGTGTGCCTCACTTGGCTGACTTGAAACCATCTGGTCAGTATGTCTTCCAAGATCTCTACGAAGTCGGTGGTGTGCCTGCGGTTATGAAATATCTCTTGGCAAATGGTTTCCTTCATGGAGACCGCATCACATGTACTGGTAAGACTGTCGCTGAGAACTTGGCTGACTTTGCAGACCTCACTCCAGGTCAAAAAGTTATTATGCCACTTGAAAATCCAAAACGTGCGGATGGTCCGCTTATCATCTTGAACGGGAACCTTGCCCCTGACGGTGCGGTTGCCAAGGTATCAGGTGTGAAAGTGCGTCGTCACGTTGGACCAGCTAAGGTCTTTGACTCAGAAGAAGATGCTATTCAGGCCGTTCTGACAGATGAAATCGTTGATGGCGATGTAGTCGTTGTTCGTTTCGTTGGACCTAAGGGTGGTCCTGGTATGCCTGAGATGCTGTCACTTTCATCAATGATTGTTGGTAAAGGTCAAGGAGACAAGGTTGCCCTCTTGACAGATGGACGCTTCTCTGGTGGTACTTATGGTCTGGTTGTTGGACATATCGCTCCTGAAGCTCAGGATGGTGGACCAATTGCCTACCTTCGTACAGGCGATATCGTTACGGTTGACCAAGATACCAAAGAAATTTCCATGGCCGTATCCGAAGAAGAACTTGAAAAACGCAAGGCAGAAACAACCTTGCCACCACTCTATAGTCGTGGTGTCCTCGGTAAATATGCCCATATCGTATCATCTGCTTCACGCGGAGCCGTGACAGACTTCTGGAATATGGACAAGTCAGGTAAAAAGTAAATTCAAAAAGCAAGCCAACTTTGGCTTGCTTCTTTTCATCTTCAAAAGTAATTTACCTGCTTAACGAGGTGGCAGTCCAAGGGCAATGCGGCCGTAGCGACTGATTCGTGTAATCTTCCAGGCAGGCGACCAGGTAACTTCAACCTTGACATCTTCGATACCCTCGATTTGTTTCAGACCTGCCACGATTTCGATAGGCAGGCTTTCGGCGCAATCGCAGGCGGTGTCGGTGAAGGTCATGACAATTTTGCAGAGGCCTGTTTCGTCTAGATTGATCTCATAAATCAGCCCTAGATTGTAAACATCCAATTCCACATCTGTATCAAAAACCTTCTCTAGTTTTTCGATAATTTGGTCTTGCAAGGCCAAAGCCCGGTCATTGATTTTGATATCGTCTCTCATTACAGTCCCTCCACGTGATAAATATCCTCTATTTTCTCATAATTCTGACAATTTGGCAAGTTTTTGATGAATTTTCTGAAAAAATATGATAATATAAAGAAAACACTGAATCAAGGGGAAGCCTATGGAGCAGATTGGAAAAGTCTTTAGACAATTACGAGAGTCAAGAAATATCTCGCTGAGACAAGCAACTGGGGGACAATTTTCGCCGTCTATGTTATCTCGCTTTGAAACAGGTCAGAGTGAGCTTTCGGTGGAAAAGTTTCTATTTGCCCTAGAAAATATATCTGCCAGTGTAGAGGAAATCCTCTTTCTAGCGAGAGGTTTTCAGTATGATACAGATTCTGAGTTGAGAAAAGAAATCCTAGATGTCTTGGATCCAAAGAATATAGCACCTCTTGAAGACCTGTATCGCAAGGAGTACCAAAAGCATACCCATTCTCAAAACAAACAGAAACATATTCTAAATGCCATTATTATCAAGTCTTATATGAAGAGCATGTATGATACGGTAGAGTTAACGGCAGAGGAGGGGAAAGTCCTTCATGATTATTTGTTTTCTACCGAGATCTGGGGAATCTATGAACTCAATTTATTTTCAGTCAGTTCACCATTTCTATCTGTTTCTCTTTTCACTAGGTATGTTAGAGAAATGGTACGTAAATCTGATTTTCTAATGGAAGTGTCTGGCAATCGAAATCTTTTTCACACTATACTATTGAACGGCTTTTTAGCTAGCATTGAGTGTAAAGAATTTACCAATGCCTCTTATTTTAAACGTGTTATCGAAGAGCATTTCTACAATGAAAATGAAACCTATTTCCGAATTGTCTATTTGTGGGCTGAAGGTCTCCTTGATAGCAAGCAAGGTAGAGTCAAGGAAGGTCAGAAAAAGATGGAAGATGCTGTCCGTATTTTTGAGATGCTTGGCTGTAATAAATCTGCCGATTACTATAGAAATACGACCGATTGTTGAATATCTGCAAACTAAGAAAATAATTTAAAATTTGAAGAGATAGAACTTTTGACTACTCGCAGGTCATCAAAGAGATTTTATCGTTGTTTTGCTTATTTTGTGTGTTGCATATATTCAAAGTTTTTCCTCTAAAATTTCTAAGTGCTATACTATAGTCATACTTCACATAAAACTTATACTCTTCGAAAATCTCTTCAAACCACGTCAGCTTTACCTTGCCGTACTCAAGTACAGCCTTCGGCTAGCTTCCTAGTTTGCTCTTTGATTTTCATTGAGTATTTGAACAAGAAGGGAGATTATTTATGAAACTATTGTTCAGAAATCAAGCTTATCGTCTCTTGACTTTGTCACGCTTCTTCAATGCTTTTGGTGCTTCGATTTTTAATCTGGTATTTATCGTCTATGCATCGACCTTGCAACAAGCCTCTTTTGCTGTTGCTATGGCGAATATTGTCATGATTCTTCCGACTCTCTTTACAGTTTTTGTAGGGATTCGGGCAGATTACACAAGGGACAAGGTCAAATGGATGGTTTATAGCGGTTTGTTTCAGGCGGTTTTATTTTTTCTGGCAGCCCTAGTTGTTCAGCAAGCTAGTCTCTTTGCCTTTTCTAGCCTGTGTTTGATCAATGTCATCAGTGATGTCATTAGTGATTTTGCAGGTGGTTTGCGCATGCCTCTTATTAAGGAAAAAGTAGCTGAAGAGGATTTGATGGAGGCTTACTCTTTTTCCCAGTTCATCACCTATATTTCAGCTATTGGTGGTCAAGCCTTTGGAGTCTGGCTCTTAGGTTTATCGGTCAACAATTTTTCCCTCGTTGCGGGAATCAATGCCTGCTTTTTCCTAGTATCAGCCTCTGTTCTCTTTTTAGGAAAAAGCAAATTGAGCCTGTCAATGTCATCTGCTGATGGTGAATCACTAAAAAATGAAAAGCTTTCTATCAAAGACCAATTTCTAACAATTTACCGAAATTTACGTCTCGTTTTTCTTAAAGGTGGACAGAAAAACTTTGGTTTTATGCTCTTTGCTGTCTTGCTTATCAATGCCTTGGGTGGCGCCTTGGGTGGAATTTATAATATATTCTTTTTGAGCCATTCTCTCTTGAATTTTTCTTACACAGAGGCACTATTTATCAGTCAATTCGGTGCTTTGTTAGCAGTCATCATCAGTAGTCTTACGGGAAATGATTATTTTGGGAAACAGTCCTTGCCTAGATTGATGATGTGGGTTACCGTAGGACTCAGTCTAATTGGTCTGGCTAATTTATTCAATCAAGTCGTACTTGGTTTGCTATTTCTCTTTTCAACTCTATATGTGTCTGGTAAAGTTCAACCAAAGATTAGTGCCATGCTCATGAAAAATCTAGCTCCAGAGGTTCTAGCTCGTACCAGTAATTTTTTAGGTCTCTTGTTTACCTTATCCATACCTGTGGGAACAGCCTGTTTTTCACTTATAGCTGTATGGAATATACAGTTGACTTGGATGCTATTTGTTGGTCTTTCCTTGCTAGCTATTCTTTTGACATGTCTTAATCTCAAAAATGATATCTAATACTCTTCGAAAATCAAATTCAAACCACGTCAGCGTCGCCTTACCGTACTCAAGTACAGCTTGCGGCTAACTTCCTAGTTTGCTTTTTGATTTTCATTGAGTATAAATCCTAATTTTTTCTTACTGTTTTAATCCCTCTATTTATGGTAAAATAAGACTATTAAGTTTAAAGAGGATTCCCTATGAAATTACAAAAACCAAAAGGAACGCAGGATATTTTACCTGCTGAATCTGCCAAATGGCAGTACGTTGAGGGCTTTGCCCGTGAGATTTTCAAGCGCTATAACTATGCAGAAGTGCGCACGCCTATTTTTGAGCATTACGAGGTCATCAGTCGCTCTGTCGGAGATACGACGGATATCGTAACCAAGGAAATGTACGACTTTTATGACAAGGGTGACCGTCATATCACCCTCCGTCCAGAAGGAACAGCGCCCGTTGTCCGTTCCTATGTGGAAAATAAACTCTTCGCCCCGGAAGTGCAAAAGCCAAGCAAGTTCTACTACATGGGCCCTATGTTCCGTTATGAGCGTCCACAGGCAGGGCGCTTGCGCCAATTCCACCAGATTGGCGTTGAGTGTTTTGGCTCTAGCAATCCAGCTACCGATGTGGAAACCATCGCGATGGCAGCCCATTTCTTGAAAGAAATCGGCATCCAAGGTGTCAAATTACACCTCAACACTCTTGGAAATCCTGAGAGCCGTGCGGCCTACCGCCAAGCCTTGATTGACTATTTGACACCGCTCAAGGAGACCTTGTCTAAGGATAGCCAACGTCGTTTGGAGGAAAATCCTCTCCGTGTCTTGGACTCTAAGGAAAAAGAAGACAAGGTAGCAGTAGAGAACGCACCTTCTATCTTGGACTTCCTTGATGAAGAAAGCCAAGCTCATTTTGATGCTGTGCGTCAGATGTTGGAGAATCTTGGAGTAGACTACATCATCGATACCAATATGGTGCGTGGTCTGGACTACTATAACCACACCATTTTTGAGTTTATCACTGAGATTGAGGGCAATGACTTGACAGTCTGTGCGGGTGGTCGTTACGATGGTTTGGTTGCCTACTTTGGTGGACCTGAAACTGCTGGATTTGGTTTTGGACTTGGTGTAGAGCGCCTGCTTCTCATTCTTGAAAAGCAAGGTGTGGCTCTACCTATCGAAAATGCCCTAGATATTTATATTGCAGTCTTGGGTCAAGGAGCAAATGTCAAGGCTTTGGAATTGGTACAAAATCTTCGCCAACAAGGTTTCAAAGCAGAGCGTGATTACCTCAACCGTAAGCTCAAAGCTCAGTTCAAGTCAGCCGATGTCTTTACGGCTAAGACTCTCATTACCCTAGGAGAGAGTGAAGTCGAAAGTGGACAAGTGATAGTCAAGAACAATCAAACCCGAGAAGAAGTGCAAGTGTCACTTGAGACAATCAGTCAAAACTTCTCAGAAATCTTTGAAAAACTAGGATTTTAATAACAGATAAACCGGTCAGGAACCTAATCCTGACCTTTTTCTTTTGCAAAATGACAAAAATCATAAACTTTTTGACAAATATACTTGTCAAAAAGAAAAAGATGTGTTACAATGTAAGCAAGTTAAGAGAAAAGGAGAAAGGAATGCTTATGTGGGCATTAGGATTTGTACCTCTTGTGATTATGTTTTATCTCTATCATACCCAAAGGGTCAAGAAACTAGAGAATAAAATCAAAAGAATTGAGCAAAAACAGAAAGGAAATAAAGAAATGTCAAGATTATTAAAAGAATTGATTGGGAAAAAACCAACAATCGTTGGACAATTGTTTGGGACAGACAACTGGGAAGTTGTAGATGTTGATGAGGAGTGGGTCAAGCTACGACGTGTAGATAAAAAAGGAAAAGAAAAATTCAAACTACAACGCATTGAGGATATCCAAACTATTGAATTTGACGGAGAGTAGGTGTGTAACATGCAACTAAAAAATCGTCTAAAAGAGCTTCGGGCTCGCGATGGTCTCAACCAAACCGACCTAGCCAAGCTGGCAGGGGTTTCCAGACAGACCATTAGCCTACTAGAACGGGATGAGTACACCCCATCCATTATCATTGCCCTGAAAATATCTCAAATTTTCAACGAAACAGTCGAATCGGTATTTCGCTTAGAGGAGGACGAGTGATGAACAAGTATAAAGTGATCTATTATGTAGTGGCCATAGCTTTATTAGTCAGCGTGTGTCTACTAATTGGAACAAATCTAGGATGGTTTGATCTCTATTACAGCGACCAATTTATCTGGGTCTACTTTGCTCTTATCCCAGTCGTTGACTGGATTGAGAAGAAAGCAAACAATTTAGCAAGTGAAAAAGGAGAATGAATATGAAAAAGAATAAGAAAGGTGGATTGTTATTTTTAATGTCTGTTGTCTTTGGAGGTTTCTTGGGCGGTTTTGTAGGGATGTTTAAGGCTGCTACCGAATCCCACGAAATTATTTTAGATGTAAAAGTCTTGATACCATGGATATCAGCTATTTGTTTATTGATAGGTTTCATTAGCATTCTTTTGACTTTCAATTTCTTAAAGAAAAGCAGAAAATTTCACTCCTTGTATCAAGAGGAAATGGATGATGATTTGAATGAAACCTATTATGTGCAAATGAATCGTAATCTTGAGTTTGGAACTATTGCTTTTCATATTACAAGTGTAGCGATTTTACTGGCTCTCTTTATTTCAGGAAGTGAAGTGATTGTACTAGATAGAAGCAATCTAATCTTACCTCTTTCTTTTTTGGGATTAGTGTTGATTTTTAATGCTCAAAAATATTTTTATAAGACTATTGCGATTGTTCGTCAGTTTGATTTGGCATTTTTCTCTACACCAAAGGATTATTTAGACTATGTCAATTCTTACGATGAAGGGGAGCGCCAGGCTAATTTGGAACAGAGTTTTCGAATTTTATTCCAATTAAACCAATATGTCTTGCCAGGTCTCTACTTTTTGATTGCTCTCTTTTCCTTGCTGACAGGAGAGATTCAGTTACTAGCTTTCTTGCTGGTAGGAGTGATCCATATTTATATCGGTGTGATGCAGTTGCCTATGGTGAAACGTTATTTCAAATAAAGGAGTTTCTATGATTCGTGTTGAAAATGTAAGCAAAAGTTTTGGGAGCAAAAAAGCTCTTCATCAGATTTCTTTTGAGATTAAGGAGGGTGAAATCTTTGGTTTTCTTGGACCTTCTGGCTCAGGTAAAACAACTATGATCAATGTCTTAACAGGACAGTTGGCTGCAGATCAAGGGAAAACAGTTTTGTTAGGCAAGAATTCTCAAGATTTAACCTCAAATGATTTGGAACAAATTGGTATTGTTAGTGATGGCAGTGGTTTTTATGAAAAGATGAGTCTTTACAAAAATCTTCTCATCTACGCTAAGTTATATGGTCTCAAGTCAGATAGAGTAGTTCAGGTGCTCCAACAGGTTGGATTGGCAGATGCTAAAGATGTTATCGCAGAAAAACTATCTACAGGAATGAAACAACGAATGTTCTTGGCTCGTGCCCTTCTTAATGCACCTAAGATTCTCTTTCTAGATGAGCCAACCAGTGGCTTAGACCCTACAACATCTAAGATGATTCATACCCTACTTCAAGAATTAAAGCAGGCGGGGACAACGATCTTTCTGACCACGCATGATATGAATGAGGCAACTCTGCTTTGTGATCGTTTATCTCTTTTAAATAAGGGGAATTTAATAGAGTATGGAAGTCCGCAAGATATTATCCAGAAGTACCATGTGGATAAGAAAGTACGTGTGGTTTATAACGACGGACGAGAACAGATAGTTCCATTTGAAGAATTGCCACATTTAGATACGACAGATTTGATGGTGGTTCACTCTTGTGAGCCAACTTTAGAAGAAATCTTTATCAGATTGACAGGAGAAAAGTTAGATGTTTAGAAAATTAAATGCCCTACTATGGTTAAGAGTGCAAGTTCTTATTAGCAATTCAACTTTGTTAGCGACTTTATTGATGCCTTTTGGTATTGCTGTTTTTTATAATGAATTTTTAAATAAGAATGGACAATTAAGCCTATTTTTACTATCTGCTAGCTTGACGATGGTCTTGAGCATGGGAAGTGGTTATATGGTATCGATTATGATGGCAGAAGATAAGGAAAAACGAAATCTTAAATCACTCATTCTAAGTGGTGTGACAGCAACAGAATATACTTTTAGTATGCTTGTTCTTCCTATTCTGATAATGTTACTTGCTATGATTGTACTTCCCATCTATCTTAAAGTAGATCTATCAGGTTACTTATTTGCCTATGTTATCTATTTGCTCCTAGCAACTATTAGTATTATTTTTCTCAACCTTCTAATCGGTGCGGTGTCAGATACTCAATCTAAAGCGCAAGTTTATAGTATCTTCCCTATGTTAATTGTCTCTTGTTTACCTATAATTGCTCTTCAAAATGATACGATTCAGAAAGTGTTGGATTACTCTTTTATTGGTCCAATTGTAAATCTTTTAAATAAAAAAGGTGGGGAAATATCCTTTTCTAATATCGGCATGTTACTTGCCTGGGTACTTGTGTTAGGAATAGCAAACCTCTTTGTATTGAAAAACAGCTATAAAGCAAGATAGGAGACCTTTATGAAACTACTTAAAAACCTCGGCTGGTTTCTTCTAGCCATTCTATCCTTTTTATTCATCTATGGCTTCATTCAGGGGCTCGCGACTACTTCGCTTGCCTTAGGCGCTTCACCCTATGCTGTGACCTTGCTCTATGTGGCCTTGGCTGGAGTTTATGTGTACGGCATTTACAAATGGTATCAGAAAGGTCCTGTTCGTATTGAGAAGAGTGGCTTCAACCGATTTATTTGGCTCCCTGCCTTGGTTTGGTTCTTATCTCTGGTTGTCCAGTTTTTCTTGCCAAATGATCCTTCAGTAAATCAGCAAATAGCGATAGACTTGACCTTGTCTCAACCACTTTTCTCATTCTTTGCGGTCGTTATTTTTGCTCCTCTGACGGAAGAACTTATCTTTAGAGGGATGTTGGCACGTTACCTCTTTCCTAAACAGGACAATAGCAAACAAACTCTGCTTTTCCTTCTGGTAACTAGTGTTCTGTTTGCCTTGATTCATTCTCCAGGAACTTTGCAACAGTTTTTGGTTTATGCTAGTCTAGGATTGAGTTTGGGTCTGGCTTATGTAAGCCGAAAAGGTCTTCTTTACAGCATTTCTCTCCACGCTTTGAATAATTTAGTCAGCTTTTTGATGATTCTCATGCTATAATAGAGTCAGGAGGTCACATGAAACGAGTAATTTTATTAGCAGTGATTCAAGCAGTCGTTCTATTTTTCATCATTGGGGGACTAGCTTATGCCTTCAAGGGCGATTTCTTCTATAGCCATCTAGCAGTGGTCTTTGCCCCTATTGCCGGTATCTGGCGTTTTGGGACAGCTTATACAACGGAAATCGTCTTGCCTCGAAAGGCAGCCGAAATCGCTGAAAAGCGTAAAGCAGGCAAAAATTCAAAATAAGAGAGTCCGATGAAGTTCATCGGATTTTTTATTGGCGTTAATTTTTAGGGCCTTCATTTGATTTTTAAAGACTAACAAACTTTTCTGATGATTTTCATGAAGAGCCTGCGCTTTTATGGTAAAATAGTAACAGAATAAAAGAGGAGAGAAACAATGAAACGTAGTATGTATGCTGGTCGTGTTCGTGAGGAACACATCGGACAAGAAATTACCTTGAAAGGATGGGTTGGCCGTCGTCGTGACCTTGGTGGTTTGATCTTTATCGACCTTCGTGACCGTGAAGGAATCATGCAGTTGGTTATCAACCCTGAAAAAGTATCTGCAGAGGTCATGGCAACAGCTGAAAGCCTTCGTAGCGAATTTGTTATCGAAGTAACTGGTCAAGTCGTTGCGCGTGAGCAAGCCAATGATAAATTGCCAACAGGTGCAGTTGAGTTAAATGTGACAGCCTTGACAGTATTGAATACAGCTAAGACAACACCATTTGAGATTAAGGATGGGATTGAGGCCAATGACGATACACGTTTGCGTTACCGTTACCTTGACCTTCGTCGTCCAGAGATGTTGGAAAATCTTAAACTTCGTGCCAAGGTGACCCACTCTATCCGCAACTACTTGGATGAGTTGGAGTTTATCGATGTGGAGACACCATTCCTTTCTAAGTCAACACCAGAAGGGGCGCGTGACTATTTGGTGCCATCTCGTGTTAATAAAGGGCATTTTTACGCCCTTCCTCAAAGTCCACAAATCACGAAACAGCTCTTGATGAATGCTGGTTTTGACCGTTACTACCAAATCGTTAAATGTTTCCGTGACGAGGACTTGCGTGGTGACCGCCAGCCTGAGTTCACTCAGGTCGACTTGGAAACTTCATTCCTTACGGAGCAAGAAATCCAAGATATCACAGAAGGATTGATTGCGCGCGTGATGAAAGAAACCAAAGGTATCGAAGTAACGTTGCCATTCCCTCGTATGAAATACGATGATGCCATGGCTCTTTACGGTTCTGACAAGCCAGATACCCGTTTTGACATGTTGCTTCAGGACTTGACAGAAGTGGTCAAAGGTGTTGACTTCAAAGTCTTTTCAGAAGCACCTGCTGTAAAAGCAATTGTAGTCAAAGGCGCAGCGGACAACTACTCACGTAAAGACATCGACAAGATGACAGAAGTAGCCAAACAGTATGGTGCCAAAGGTCTTGCTTGGGTCAAGGTGGTTGATGGAGAATTAAACGGACCAGTTGCTAAGTTTTTGACTGGCATCCAAGCAGAATTGACAAGTGCGCTTGCTCTTGAAAATAAGGACTTGGTTCTCTTTGTGGCGGATACGCTTGAGGTGGCCAATGCAACGCTCGGTGCCCTTCGTGGACGTATTGCCAAAGAGCTTGGCTTGATTGATAACGATAAATTCAACTTCCTTTGGGTGGTTGACTGGCCAATGTTTGAATGGTCTGAAGAAGAAGGCCGTTACATGAGCGCCCACCATCCATTTACCCTTCCGCAGGAAGAAACAGCTCACGAATTAGAAGGTGATTTGGCTAAGGTTCGTGCCATTGCTTACGATATCGTCTTGAACGGTTATGAGCTTGGTGGTGGTAGCCTTCGTATCAACCAAAAAGACCTTCAAGAACGCATGTTCAAGGCTCTTGGTTTCTCAGCCGAAGAAGCAAATGACCAGTTTGGCTTCCTTCTTGAAGCCATGGACTATGGTTTCCCACCACACGGTGGCTTGGCTATCGGGCTTGACCGATTTGTCATGCTCTTAGCAGGAGAAGAAAATATCCGTGAAGTCATCGCCTTTCCTAAGAATAACAAGGCAACTGACCCAATGACACAAGCTCCTTCAACAGTAGCTCTCAAACAACTAGAGGAACTCAGCTTACAAGTAGAAGAAGATGAAACAAGCAAAACGAATTAAGCGGTGGCGCTATTATCTGCGCCGCTTTGCTCATCAGATAAAAATTTTACGTGTCTTACAAAGCATCTCTCGCGAAAAATATGATGAGAAGATTTCGGCCTCTCTGGTCTATGGATTTTTATCAGCAGTAGCAGTCAATTTCTTTTTCCAACCAGGGCATGTGTATTCGAGTGGTGCGACAGGTCTGGCACAGATTATCTCTGCCTTGAGTAATCACTGGTTTGGTTTTCATATTCCGATTTCGCTAACCTTCTACGCCATTAATTTTCCTTTGATGGTCTTGGCTTGGTATCAGATTGGGCATAAGTTCACCGTCTTTACTTTTATCACGGTATCCATGAGTTCCTTCTTTATCCAGTTTGTCCCTGTGGCGACCTTGACGGAGGATCCCATTATCAATGCCCTTTTTGGGGGTGTTGTCATGGGCTTGGGGATTGGTTTTGCTCTTCGCAACAATATCTCCAGTGGTGGAACGGATATCGTCAGCCTGACCATTCGCAAGAAAACAGGTAAGAATGTTGGTAGTATTTCTTTCTTGGTCAATGGGACCATCATGCTGATAGCAGGTTTGACCTTTGGTTGGAAATACGCTCTCTACTCTATGATTACCATCTTTGTCTCTAGCCGTGTGACAGACGCTGTCTTTACTAAGCAAAAACGCATGCAGGCCATGATTGTGACCAATCATCCAGACAAGGTAATTGAAAAAATCCATAAAAAATTGCACCGCGGAGCAACCATGATCCACGATGCAGAAGGAACCTATAATCACGAAAGAAAGGCAGTTTTAATCACTGTCATTACACGTGCAGAGTTTAATGAATTTAAACAGATTATGAAACAGGTGGACCCAGGCGCCTTTGTCTCTGTATCTGAGAATGTTCATATTCTGGGACGATTCGTTGAAACAGAAAATTAATACTCTTCGAAAATCTCTTCAAACCACGTCAGCTTTATCTGCAACCTTAAAGCTGTGCTTTGAGCAACCTGCGGCTAGCTTCCTAGTTTGCTCTTTGATTTTCATTGAGTATAGTGACCAAAAAAACCAGCGTGAGCTGGTTTTTATTTTTCGATAATTTTGTGGGCGATTAACTGACGGTAACAAATTTGTTTATTGCTTTTAGCATCGTTGATAATCTGAAGAATCGTTTCAAATGATGTTTGACCAAGTTCTAGGCTATTAATATCGACATAGGCCGCCAAGTTGAGCTTGGGATTGACTGAGTCGAAGCTGAGAACAGGGACATCCAGCTGGTGCTTAGCGATGTAGTCACAGACCCCTTCAGCTAGGAGGCTATCAGTTGTGATGATAGCATCAATCATAGGATCATGTTTAAATAAACGCTTACTGAATTGATAACCTTTTTCTTCTAGAAATTCGTTCGCAAAATAGGTCAAGTTACTGTCAAGAGGCAGTTGGTACTGTTTGAGTGCTGACTCATAGCCTGTTAAACGGTCTTGTGTTACGAAGAGTCTCTTAGTCCCTCCAATAAAGGCAATTCGTTTGCAGCCTTTTTTGATGAAATATTCAGTCGCATCAAAACCAGCTTGAACATTGTCATTATCGACAAGGGGAATGAAGGGGGACAGAGATTTTCCGAGGATGAGGAAGGGGAACTGCTCATCAGCCACCAGTTTGACTAAAGGATCTTCCTCTTCGGCATAAAGGAAAATTAAACCGTCTACACGTTTACCATAGACCATTTGTGAGATGGCAGTAAGACGCTCCTTTTCATCTTTCCCTGTTGCTATCTGAATGGCATAGTGGTTTTCAGAGGCGACTTGAGAGATGCCACGTAGGACTGATGGAAAGAAGGGATTCTGATAGAAGGCATCTGAGTCATCAGGAAGAACTAAGCCGATAACTTGCGTATAACTGCTTACCAAACTGCGAGCGTTGAGGTTGGGGTGGTAATTGAGCTCCTTCATTGCCTTGCGAACACGTTTTTTTGTTTCGTCGCTAATGGTTGATTTATTTTGAATAACACGGGTTACGGTTGAAGGCGAAACACCAGCAGCCTTGGCCACGTCTTTAATCGTAACGGGCATAAAAATCTCCTATTTATGGTAATCTGGATCACGGAAATGCGTTTTATAAAAAATAGTGACCAGATACAGAACAAAAAGAATGTTTTGTACAGTGATGAGAGTTGTCATATTTTGGCCAAATAATCCCAAAATAAGCGTAATCAGAGTTGGTAATCCTAAACAGTTCAAGATAAAATGGTAGCACTCTTTAAAGGTTCTAAATGAAAAGAGGCGTGATTTCTTAGTGATATAAAGGAGAAGACTAGCCCCCAGAGAGACGATAAAGAAATTCAAACCAAAGAGGAAGCTAGCACCGAGAACTAGGAAGAGACTGATATAGACACGATTCTGCTGGTACCAGTCTTTAGAAATTGCTTGGGTCAAGCTGTCTTTACTTTTGAAACTCTCAGTCTCAATCGCTCGGTAAGAGACCCGGGTCAGTTCCTTGCTTTCCTTGCTGATGACTAGCTCATTCGTATCGAAATGCAGTTGCAAATCCTTCGGTAATTCCTTGCTTTGACTTGGACCGATTAAAAGAGAAGGGGCTTG
The DNA here is from genome assembly GCF_024295905.1 of Streptococcus sp. CF7_Ac1-12. Classification (GTDB taxonomy): domain Bacteria; phylum Bacillota; class Bacilli; order Lactobacillales; family Streptococcaceae; genus Streptococcus; species Streptococcus mitis_AP. The sequence goes on from NZ_JANCPG010000004.1 coordinate 103,936, forward strand.
ACTAGCTGTTCCTGTATAAGTTAATTTACCATCAACAATTGTAGCATGTTCAGAGAGATCCTGGACAACCTCATCTGTCAATGGTTCATAGACATTATCGATAAAGGTTTCTAGCGGATAAGTTTCCTGGGAGCTGTTTTGGATGGCAATGGGTACCATAGACAAGCTGATCAGGAAGATGCTGGTAAAGAGCAGTTGAAACCAGTTGAGCCCGAAACGTTTGGATAGGGGCTTACGAAATCCCCAAATACTTGAAAAATAGGAAAATGGATATGGAAGCATAGGTATCTTTCTAAAAGGTGTTTTCTATATGAGTATTATTATATAGAGAAATGCGCTTTATTTCAAGTCTAGGAGAAAAATTGCTTGTTGCAAGGATAGTTTTATAGTCACAAGATCCAAAATGAAAAAGGGTGGCGGGGATATATTATCCCTTGTCGCCACCACTTGTAAGTCCTGAAACAAAGTTCTTTTGTAGGAAGAAGAAGAGAATACAGATTGGAAGAGCGATGAGGATAGCACCTGCTGAGAAGTAGGCAATCTTCATGTTTTTCGCATTGTTAACGAAGGTTTGGAGACCAACGGCAACAGTAAAGTATTCTTTCTCACGAAGCAAGAAACTAGAGAGGATGTAGTCCCCGAAAGGTCCCATGAAGGCCCAGAGAGCTTGTACGGCAACCATTGGGCGAACAAGTGGAAGAACAATTTGCCAGAAGCGGCGGAAGTGTCCTGCACCGTCTAGTTTTGCAGATTCGTCTAGAGACATTGGTACTGTATCGAAGTAGCCTTTCATGAGCCAAGCATTCATCGGGATACCTCCACCAACGTATAGGAAGATGAGGAACCAGCTGTGGTTAAGGGCGTTCAACATAAGCGCCATAACGAAGAAGGCTGTCAAAGCGGCCATGGTTGGCACCATTTGGATAATCAAGAAGAAAACCAAACTTTGTTTACGAGCCAAGAAGTTGTAACGGCTGTAGGCATAGCCAGCAAGTACGATGATACTTGTTTGAACAGCCATAGTAATCAAGGCGATAATCAAAGTGTTGAGGTACCAAGTACCGTACAAGGTTTCAGAGAAGAGTCCTTGGAAGTTAGCAAAACTAAAGTCGACGTTGCTGTCTAGTTTAAAGGCTACTACGTTACCAGTCTTGAAGGCTGACATAATGGTAATCAACAGTGGATAGATAATCACAATTGAGAGACCAATCAGGTAAAGGTATGTAAGGGTTTGAGTCAGTCTACGTTTGAGTTTAATTGAGTTATTCATCTTAGACGTCCTCCATATCAAATGCGTGTAGTTTCTTGAATGCGATCATAGAGATTGAGATGACAATGATAGAGATAATCAAGGTAACAGCTGCCGCCATTGAGTATTGAGGAGATGTACCTGTTGTCAAACGGTAGATCCATGAAATCAAGATATCGGTTGAACCAGCTCCACCACCGACACTACCAGGTCCTCCAGCATTGAAGAGGTACATGATAGAGAAGTTGTTAAAGTTGAAGGTGTATTGACTAATCAAAGTAGGCGCAGCAACAGCCAAGATCATTGGGAAAGTGATGTTGCGGAATTTTTGCCAAGCATTGGCACCGTCAATATAAGCTGCTTCGTAAAGGTCGTTAGGAATAGATTGCAAGATACCCAATGTCAAAACGTAGATGTATGGGAATCCAAGCCAACCTTGCATCATAATCAAGGCAATCTTAGTCCAAGTTGGGTCTGTTTTCCAAGGAATAAGAGCCCCATCAAGGAAAGGAAGGAATTTAGCCAAGATTGGCAATACTTGAGTGTTGATAGCTCCGACACTATCGTTAAACATGTTTGAGAATGTCAAGATAGTGATGAAAGCTGGAACAGCCCAAGGAAGAAGGAAAATAACACCAAAGATACGTTTTCCTTTGATAAATGGTTGGTTAGCAATGATAGCGGTGAAGATACCGATGACGATCTGTAAAGTAGAAGCTGCCAAAGCCCAGATGATGGTCCAAGAAAGAACGGCACCAAAGGCTGAACGGAAGGTACTCAAGCTCCAGATGTTTGTAAAGTTGGTCAAACCAACCCAGTCCAACAATTTGTTTGGTGGCAAGTGTTGGAAGTCATAGTTTGTGAAGGCGATCATCAAGGTTACGATAACTGGGAAGATAATCGCGAAGGTCATGGCAACATAAGATGGAATGATCAAGAGGTAAGGGAAGCCATTTTCATAAATCCCTTTGATCATGTCTTTGAAGGTACGTGGAACGGGAATTCCATTGTTAATACGTTTTGCAATTGTATGTGCATCTTTGATATTTGCGAAATAAAAGAGTACATAAACGACTACAAAGATTAAATGGAAGGCACCACGAATCAGCATAAAGAGGGAATTATCACGACCTGGCTTGTCACCAAGAGTGATGAGATTGCTCAATTCAGGGGCTGCAAGTGCTAGGAAGTAAAGGACGAATACAAGGGTTACACCAAGGAAGATAAAACCTTTTGCTTTTTGTTTATTGTAAATCTGTCCTAACCCAGGAATGATAGACAGCAGGGCTGCTTTACTAGGTTGTTGCTTTTCCATAATAACTCCTTTCATAGAATACTGGTTTTTAGATAAAACCTAAACTATTTATGTTTCTATTGATAAATTCAAAGGGGGATTTGAATTCCACCCCCCTTGAACAAATTTTTTATTCACCAAATTTTTGTTTGATTGTTTCTTTGATCAATGTTACAGCATCGTTAGCAGCTGTTTTAGCATCTTTCTTACCGCTTACAGAGTCAAAGAGCATGTTAGCAGCTGGTTCCCAAACTGCAGACATTTGAGAGATGTTTGGCATTGGTTGAGCGTTCTTGAACTGTTTGATAACAGCTGTTGTCAACTCATCGTTTTTACCTTCAGCGTATGAACGAGCTTCAGTATTAGCTGGGATTTCGTTAGTTGCATCGTAGAAGGCTTTTTGTTGTTCAGTTGAAACAAGGAAGTCTACAAATTTTTGTGCTCCTTCAAGGTTCTTAGTGCTTGATGGGATGATCCAAGCTTTACCACCACCGAATGCTGCGTAGTCTTTTCCGTTTGGAAGAGTTGGGATAGTTGCAACACCGTAGTTTACTTTAGCATCTTTGAATGCTTGAGCTTTCCAAGGTCCATCAATGATAGCAGCTGTTTTACCTTCTTGGAATTGAGTTTGGATTAAGTTTCCAGCAGCTGTACCATCTTGCATACCTTTAGGCCATTTTTCATACCAAGATTTAGCGTAGTTGATACCTGCGATAGAACCGTCGTTTGCAAGACCGATGTCTTTAGCATCTTTACCGTTTTGTCCGAATACGTAAGCACCGTTACCAGCAAGAAGTCCGTATGCATAGTAGAAGTTTGTCCAGTCAGCTAGGAAAGCAGAAGTTTTTCCATCTTCTCCAGCGAAGGCATATTTGCTATCTTTAGCAAGGTTTTCTAAGTCAGCAAAAGTTTTTGGAGCTTCTTTTACCAAGTCTTTGTTGTAGTACATAACAAGTGACTCGATAACGGCAGGAGCACCGTAAACTTTACCGTCAGCAGCTGTTACAAGAGATTTAGTTTTATCATCTGTTTTAGCGCCGTCACTCAATTTCACTTCTGAAAGTTGTCCGTCAGTACCAAGGCTACCTACACGGTCGTATGGAGCCATCATAACGTCAGCAGCTTGACCTGATTGGTTGTCAAGAGAAAGTTTGTCAAGACCACCAAGTTGGTCACCAGATTTGATGTTAACTTTTGTTCCTGATTCTTTTTCATAAGCTTTAGCAACTGTTTCAGCAAAAGCTTTGTATTGGTCTTCGACGTAAAGAGTGATTTCTTTCGCTTCAGATGAACCAGAGTCAGCAGGCTTATCAGCAGTTTTGCTTCCGCAAGCTACCAAAAGTAAGCTAGCAAGTGTAACAGTTCCAAGCACCGCAGCGCTTTTCATGAATTTAGATGACATAGTGTATTCCTCCTAAAGAATAACAAATTTTATAATGAGGAAACGCAAACGTTTTCCTTTATGGCACTAGTATAGCACAAATAGAAAACGGTTGCAAGTGTTTTTTGTAAAAATTTTAAAAAAATTTCACGAAAATGGTAAGCGTTTTATTTGTTTATAATAGAAGAAAAGTCAGAAAATATATTTTCACGATTTTACTGAAATTATTTAGGGAAACGATTGCCTAAATTTTGAACAAAAAATAAATTGCTCTAGACCAAAAGTAGACTAAGTTGCCCCTTCTATTTGTAGTTGAAGAAGATTTTGCAAATAGAAAAGAAAAAATGTATATGTATACATAAATAAGGACAAGTTTTTTTAAAAAATAATCAAAAAGTTTTTTTAAAACCGCTTGCAATTATTCCAAAAATGAAGTATACTTATATTAACGCAAACGTTTGCGTCCAAAAAATGAAAAATTAAACTACAAATACACGAGGTGTTGTTTATGAAAAAACGTCAAAGTGGTGTGTTGATGCACATCTCTTCTCTCCCAGGAGCTTACGGAATCGGATCATTTGGTCAGAGTGCTTACGACTTCGTTGATTTCTTGGTTCGCACGAAACAACGTTACTGGCAAATCCTTCCATTAGGAACAACTAGTTACGGAGATTCTCCTTACCAATCTTTCTCAGCTTTCGCAGGGAACACTCATTTTATCGATTTAGATATCTTGGTGGAGCAAGGTTTGTTGGAAACAAGTGACCTTGAAGGGGTTGACTTTGGTAGCGATGCGTCTGAAGTTGATTATGCGAAAATCTACTATGCACGTCGTCCTCTTTTAGAAAAAGCGGTAAAACGTTTCTTGGAAGTAGGAGATGTTAAAGATTTTGAGAAATTTGCTCAAGACAACCAATCATGGCTTGAACTCTTTGCAGAGTATATGGCTATCAAAGAGCATTTTGACAATCTTGCTTGGACTGAATGGCCAGATGCAGATGCTCGTGCTCGTAAAGCTTCAGCACTTGAAAGCTACCGTGAGGAATTATCAGACAAGTTGGTTTACCACCGTGTGACTCAATACTTCTTTTTCCAACAATGGTTGAAATTGAAAGCATACGCTAATGACAACCACATCGAAATCGTTGGGGACATGCCAATCTATGTAGCGGAAGATTCAAGCGATATGTGGGCAAATCCACATCTCTTCAAGACAGATGTCAACGGTAAGGCGACTTGCATCGCAGGATGCCCACCAGATGAATTTTCTGCAACTGGTCAGCTTTGGGGTAACCCAATCTATGACTGGGAAGCAATGGACAAAGACGGCTACAAATGGTGGATTGAACGCTTGCGTGAAAGCTTCAAAATCTACGATATCGTTCGTATCGACCACTTCCGTGGTTTCGAATCTTACTGGGAAATCCCTGCTGGTTCCGATACAGCGGCACCTGGTGAGTGGGTGAAAGGTCCTGGCTACAAGCTTTTTGCAGCCGTTAAGGAAGAACTTGGCGAGCTAAACATCATCGCCGAAGACCTTGGTTTCATGACAGACGAAGTTATCGAATTGCGTGAACGTACTGGCTTCCCAGGAATGAAGATTCTTCAATTTGCTTTCAACCCAGAAGACGAAAGCATCGATAGCCCACACTTGGCACCTGCTAACTCAGTAATGTACACAGGAACACACGATAACAATACGGTCCTTGGTTGGTACCGTAACGAGATTGATGATGAGACTCGTGAGTACATGGCTCGCTATACTAACCGTAAAGAATACGAAACAGTGCCACACGCTATGCTTCGTACAGTCTTTTCATCAGTTAGCTTCATGGCAATTGCAACCATGCAAGATTTGCTAGAATTGGATGAGACAGCTCGTATGAACTTCCCATCTACCCTTGGTGGAAACTGGTCTTGGCGTATGACTGAAGATCAATTGACACCAGCTGTCGAGGAAGGTTTGCTTGACTTGACAACAATCTATCGACGAATTAATGAAAATTTGGTAGAATTAAAGAAATAATACAACATCAGGAGACACCTTAAACATGTTATCACTACAAGAATTTGTACAAAATCGTTACAATAAAACCATTGCAGAATGTAGCAATGAAGAGCTTTACCTGGCTCTTCTTAACTACAGCAAGCTTGCAAGTAGCCAAAAACCAGTTAACACTGGTAAGAAAAAAGTTTACTATATCTCAGCTGAGTTCTTGATTGGTAAACTCTTGTCAAACAACTTGATCAACCTTGGTCTTTACGACGATGTAAAAAAAGAACTTGCAGCTGCAGGTAAAGACTTGATCGAAGTAGAAGAAGTTGAATTGGAACCATCTCTTGGTAATGGTGGTTTGGGACGTTTGGCTGCCTGCTTTATCGACTCAATTGCTACTCTTGGTTTGAACGGTGACGGTGTTGGTCTTAACTACCACTTTGGTCTATTCCAACAAGTTCTTAAAAACAACCAACAAGAAACAATTCCAAATGCATGGTTGACAGAGCAAAACTGGTTGGTTCGCTCAAGCCGTAGCTACCAAGTGCCATTTGCAGACTTTACTTTGACATCAACTCTTTATGATATCGATGTTACTGGTTATGAGACAGCAACTAAAAACCGCTTGCGTTTGTTTGACTTGGATTCAGTTGATTCTTCTATCATTAAAGACGGTATCAACTTTGACAAGACAGATATCGCTCGCAACTTGACTCTTTTCCTTTACCCAGATGATAGTGACCGTCAAGGTGAATTGCTCCGTATCTTCCAACAATACTTCATGGTTTCAAACGGTGCGCAATTGATTATCGACGAAGCAATCGAAAAAGGAAGCAACTTGCATGACCTTGCTGACTACGCAGTTGTACAAATCAACGATACTCACCCATCAATGGTTATCCCTGAATTGATCCGTCTTTTGACTGCACGTGGTATCGAGCTTGACGAAGCAATCTCAATCGTTCGTAGCATGACTGCCTACACTAACCACACAATCCTTGCTGAAGCTCTTGAAAAATGGCCTCTTGAATTCTTGCAAGAAGTGGTTCCTCACTTGGTACCAATCATCGAAGAATTGGACCGTCGTGTGAAAGCAGAGTACAAAGATCCAGCTGTTCAAATTATCGACGAGAGTGGACGTGTTCACATGGCCCACATGGATATCCACTACGGATACAGTGTTAACGGGGTAGCAGCACTCCACACTGAAATCTTGAAGAACTCTGAGTTGAAAGCCTTCTACGACCTTTACCCAGAAAAATTCAACAACAAAACAAACGGTATCACTTTCCGTCGTTGGCTCATGCATGCCAACCCAAGACTGTCTCACTACTTGGATGAGATTATTGGAGAAGGTTGGCACCATGAAGCAGATGAGCTTGAAAAACTCTTGTCTTATGAAGATAAAGCAGCTGTCAAAGAAAAATTGGAAAGCATCAAGGCTCACAACAAACGTAAATTGGCTCGTCACTTGAAAGAACATCAAGGTGTGGAAATCAATACAAACTCTATCTTTGATATCCAAATCAAACGTCTTCACGAGTACAAACGCCAACAAATGAACGCTTTGTATGTAATCCACAAATACCTTGACATCAAAGCTGGTAACATCCCTGCTCGCCCAATCACAATCTTCTTTGGTGGTAAAGCAGCTCCAGCCTACACAATCGCTCAAGACATCATCCACTTGATCCTTTGCATGTCAGAAGTTATTGCTAACGATCCAGCAGTAGCTCCACACTTGCAAGTAGTTATGGTTGAAAACTACAACGTTACTGCAGCAAGCTTCCTTATCCCAGCATGTGACATCTCAGAGCAAATCTCACTTGCTTCTAAAGAAGCTTCAGGTACTGGTAACATGAAATTCATGTTGAACGGAGCTTTGACTCTTGGTACTATGGACGGTGCTAATGTGGAAATCGCTGAGTTGGTTGGAGATGAAAACATCTACATCTTCGGTGAAGATTCAGAAACTGTTATCGACCTTTACGATAAAGCAGCATACAAATCAAGCGAATTCTACGCTCGTGAAGCTATCAAACCATTGGTTGACTTCATCGTTAGCGATGCAGTTCTTGCAGCTGGAAACAAAGAACGCTTGGAACGTCTTTACAATGAATTGATCAACAAAGACTGGTTCATGACTCTTCTTGACTTGGAAGACTACATCAAGGTTAAAGAGCAAATGTTGGCTGACTATGAAGACCGTGACGCATGGTTGGATAAAGTCATCGTTAACATCTCTAAAGCAGGATTCTTCTCATCTGACCGTACAATCGCTCAGTACAACGAAGATATCTGGCACTTAGACTAAGATACAAATTTATACTAATACATCTTGTAAAAAAGCGAGTTTCGGTTGAAATTCGCTTTTTTGCCTCTTTATTTGAATACTGTGGATTTGGGTCAATCCTGTCTAAAAATAGAGAGAAATCATAGATAGCTTAAACGCATAGAAATGAGGCTTTTATTGTTTTTTCATCCTCATGTTTCTTCGTAGTTGATTACTTCATATCCCTTGCATACGCTTACACGAAGTATTATAATATGATTATAGGAAAGAAGGTGTTTTTATGTGGAAAAAATATTTTTCAAAATATAAATGGACTGATTTATTTTGGATACTATTTGTGATTTTGACATGCCTCTTGGCGGGTAATAATACTCTTTTTCCCCTTACCCATCAAGAAATCTCTTATCATGGTTGCTTATTGGGAATTACACTCGCCTTATTTCACTTGCTATTTATTGATAAGTTTGTTATCTCGAATCGAAAATAAAGTTTAGGGCTATGCTTGGCTGTGTACCTTTAGGATTGATTTTTGGAGGAAGATTTTGTCTCTATTATTTATTATTTTAAATTTGTTTATCTTGTACAAGATCTATTCTTTGAGACGGGAGAAATCGAAATACTTGATTTATACGGCCTATATCATATTTGGGGTAAATGTACTATATGGTATTCAATGGTTATTAAGAGAACTGATTTCAAAGATTTCCACTTAATATGTATGGAAACTATAACAAAACGCATAAGATTAAGGTTTAAGCGCCTGTTCTTATGCGTTTTCGTAATATTGAAGATTCTCAGTAAGTTTTCTACTTTTGCGAAGTCTAGTTTACAATGCTTTCCCAACAAGTATTTCAGCCTCAATGGTAATCTCTGTCAAGTCGCTCCAGTCAATCTTACTCTGGTCGACATGAAAGAGTAGAGGGGTCATGCTGAGTAGGGCATGGAGTTGCTCTGCTGTGATAGGTTTGGTCAGAGAGGCAGTTTGGCTAGATAGGATGGTAAAGTTTTCTTGGAAATGTTCCTTGACATCTTGATTGGAATAGTCCTTCTTTGTCAGCTGGTCTTGTACCTTCTGGCGTATTTCCTTGAGGTGATTTTCCGTTGGGATGACCTTTATCAAGACACCATCTTTGGATAAGACGCGACGAAATTCTCCATAGTTGGCAGGTGAGAAGATATCGAGCAGGATATCCATACTAGCGTCTTTTATAGGAAGTCGTGCCAAGTCGCCAACGAACCAATTGACTGCCCAGTTGGGTTCGCTCTTGGCAGCGATTTGGACTGAATCTTTGGAGATGTCAAAGGCATAGAAGGTTTTGTCAGGATTCCTTTCTTGAAGCTTGCGAGAATAGAATCCTTCACCACAACCGATATCTAAAATTGTTTTGGCATTTTTTGAGTTTGAAAGTAAATCAGAGACGACCTCTAAAATAGCTTGATAAAATCCAGCTTCTAGGATTTGTTGGCGGTTTTGAAAGTTTTCCTTGTTGTAGTTGGCAGATTGCTTGATTTGAGGTGCTAGATTGACATAGCCAAATTTTGCTAAGTCAAAAGAATGGCGGTTGCAGCACTTGAGACTAGTTTCTAACAGAGTCAGATTTTCTTGACAGATAGGACAGGCAAAGGCAGTCGCAGAAGCAAAACGCTGAAGTTTGGGTTTGAGATTTGTATTCATAGTTTAAGTGTATCAAAAGAGACAACTGAAAGCAACCTTAGGAATAAGTAGATGGGAGATTCAGTAGAAATAAAACTAATTCTCCAATTTATAGAATGAAATTGCTTTTATATCTAAATTGCTATATAATAATGATAAGGAGGAAATAAGTATGTTAAAAGAAGTATTAACCGTCGCAAAAGTTGCGAAAAAATCATCACTCTTTTTGGGTGGTGTCGCATTTGGTACCCTTGGTTTGAAAATCTTGGCAAGTAAGGAAGCTAAAAAAGGTTATTCTAAAGCTTTGGCTAAGGCTTATAAGTTAAAAGACGAGCTAGATGCATCTGTTTCTGTTGTGAAGCAACATGGAGATGATGTCTTGCAAGATGCCAAATATTTGTACGAGCAAGAAAAAAAAGAAGAGCAATTAGATAGCCTTATAGGGGAATAATATGTCTTTTAAGGTGCTACATAGAGGATACCAACATATCCGACTATCATCTTCTTTTTCACTCACCTTGGATATTCAAGACTATCTTCGTTCCTTGGCGAGAGATGAAAAGGGGATTGAGTCCATCCAGTTTTACATGGATCAACAGCACTTTACTCTACGCATAAAAGAAGGCTTTTCTGTATTAGATAATGCAGAAGCCTTTTTAAAAAGAATTGATAAAGGGAAAGTTTCTGAGTTGATGACTCTTCCCATTCGTAGAGAAGAGAGTGCTTATTCTATTGTTTCAGGTGCAGCGATTAAGCGTATACTTTTTCGTAGTTTTGTGCCGTATCCTATTCGCTATATATGGACTTGTTATCAGGCTTTTGGCTATATTAGAGAAGCCTATCAAACACTAGCACGTAAGGAACTAACGATGGAGGTCTTGGACTGTTCGGCGATTTTATTGTCCTTGTTTATGAACCAATCCAAGACGGCTAGCAATATCATGTTTATGCTTGATTTGGGGAATCATTTAGATCAGTGGTCCTTGAAAAAAACTGCAACAGATTTAGAACAAAGTCTTCTTGCAAAAGAGAGCGATGTATTCCTAGTACAGGACGATATGGTTGTTAGTATCAAGAGTTCCGATGTTCAAATAGGAGATGTCTTGATCTTATCTCAAGGAAATGAAATTCTGTTTGATGGACAAGTAGTTTCAGGTTTAGGTATGGTCAACGAAAGTTCCTTGACGGGAGAGAGTTTTCCAGTTGAAAAAAGAGAGTCTGATTTGGTTTGTGCAAATACAGTATTAGAAACTGGAGAGTTACGCATTCGTGTAACCGATAATCAGATGAACAGCCGGATTTTACAACTGATTGAGTTGATGAAGAAATCTGAAGAAAACAAGAAAACGAAACAACGCTATTTCATCAAGATGGCGGACAAGGTCGTCAAATATAATTTCTTGGGGGCTGGGCTGACTTACCTATTAACAGGTTCTTTTTCTAAGGCTATCTCTTTCCTATTGGTCGATTTCTCCTGCGCTTTGAAAATCTCTACTCCTGTAGCTTATTTGACAGCTATCAAGGAGGGGTTGAATCGTGAAATGGTGATTAAGGATGGAGATGTTCTGGAGAAATATCTGGAAGTTGATACTTTCTTGTTTGATAAGACGGGAACAATCACAACTAGCTATCCGATAGTTGAAAAGGTGTTACCTTTTGGGGACTATAGTGAGGAAGATATTCTCAGAATCAGTGCCTGTCTTGAGGAACATATTTATCATCCTATTGCTAATGCCATCGTCAAGCAAGCTGAGATAGAGGGGATTGAACATGAGGAAATGCATGGGAAACTCCAATATATCGCAAGCAAGGGGATCAAATCTCATATAGATGGCCAACCAGTTCTTATTGGGAATTATGTTTTGATGCAGGATGAGCAGATTCATATCAGTTCAGAACAAAATGCTTTAATTGAAGAGTACAAGAGTCACTACAATCTCTTATTCTTGGCTTATCAGAATGAATTGATTGGAATGTTCTGCATTCATACTCCTTTGAGAAAAGAAGCAAAAGCATCCTTGGAGAAACTTAAGGCACAAGGGAAAAAATTGATTCTGGCAACAGGGGACACCTTGGTTAGAACAGAGGAATTAGTCAAAGATTTGCCCTTTGATCAGGTCTATACAGACTTGAAACCTGATGGGAAATTTGAGTTAGTAGAGGAACTGCAGAAAGCAGGTCACACTATTTTGATGGTTGGAGATGGCTTGAATGACTCAGCTGCTCTAACCCTATCAGATATCGGTGTGGTGATGAATGAGAGTGCAGATATTTCTAAGCAGATGAGTGATATCTTATTGTTAGATAATCGCTTGGATTTCTTCCAAGAGTTGGATTCGCTATCATCATCTTTGCAAACACTCATCAAGAAGAATATTCAAGATACCGTTGTCGTAAATAGTAGTTTGATTGGCTTTGGCTTGTTTAACTGGCTCAGCCCTTCAAATCTCTCTATCTTACATAATCTAACAACCTTGCGCATTGTACTGCGTAGCCTGTCTATTAAAAATAGATAGATGAGAGTTATTAACAGCAAAAAGGAGTTACCTTTCTCGAGGGTAACTCCTTTGTTTATAGATAAATGTTGAATAGTTTAGTAAGTCAATACAAAGTATTTCTTCTTACCGCGACGGATAACAGTCAGTTCGTTCTCTAACTTATCAGCATCACTCAAGACATAGTCTAGATCTTGGATGCGGTCACCGTTGACGTAGATAGCTCCGTTTTGGACGTCTTCACGGGCTTGGCGTTTTGAGTTGACCACACCAGATGCCACGAGGAGTTCCACGATATTGTGGTTTTCGTCTGCTTGTACTTGGTAGTTTGGTACTCCACGAAGTCCTTGTTTGAGTTCTTTGACAGAAAGGTTTTTGATGTTTCCCGCAAAGAGTTGCTCAGTGATGTTGAGGGCTTCTTTGTAAGATTCTTCGCCGTGAACAAGTGTAACAACTTCACGAGCCAAGACTTTTTGCGCCAAGCGTTCGTGTGGAGCCACTTCAAATTGTTTACGGATTTCTTCAATCTCATCAAGTGACAAGAAAGTAAAGATTTTCAAGAAGCGAACAGCGTCAGCGTCCATAACGTTCATCCAGAATTGGTACATTTCATATGGAGAAGTCTTTTCAGGATTGAGCCAGACTGCGTTTCCTTCTGATTTACCAAATTTTTTACCAGTTGCATCTGTGATCAATGGAACAGTGATAACGTGGCCTGTCTTGTCAGCCTTACGACGAAGCAATTCAGTACCAGCTGTCATATTTCCCCACTGGTCAGAACCACCGATTTGAAGCGTTACGTTGTGGTCTTGGTTAAGGACGAAGAAGTCGTAACCTTGCATGATTTGGTAGGCAAACTCAGTGTATGAAATTCCCGTTTCAATCCGTTTTTTCACAGACTCCTTACTCATCATGTAGTTGACAGTGAAGTATTTTCCGATATCACGGAGGAAGTCAATGAAGCTGATGCTGCCAAACCAGTCGTAGTTGTTGACCATGACAGCCTTGTTTTCACCATTTTCAAAGTCAAGAAAACGAGAAAGTTGTCCTTGGATAGACTTGACCCAGCCATCTACTGTGTCTTTTGTTTGGAGACTACGTTCAGCATCTTTGAAGGACGGATCTCCGATGAGACCTGTAGCACCGCCAACGAGCGCATAAGGTTTGTGACCTGCTAGCTGCAAGCGACGACTTGTCAAGATTGCGACAAGGTGGCCTAGGTGAAGGCTGTCAGCAGTTGGATCGTAGCCAGTATAATAAGAAACTTGACCTTCTTCTAGGGCTTTACGCAAAGCTTCTTCATCAGTCGTTTGAAAAATCAAACCACGCTCTTTTAGCTCATCAAAAATGTGCATGTGTCTTTTCTCCTTTTTAAAAATATTGTTTCTACCTATTGTATCACAAACTTGGGCAATAGCCTAGTAGAATAAGGAAGAAAGTGGCTATTTTATTGAAAGTTTACCTTTTATGGTATAATAGATAGAGTGAGGAAATCCATGCAAAATCAATTAAATGAATTAAAACGAAAAATGCTGGAATTTTTCCAGCTAGTAAAATCAAAAATAAATCATAAAAAAACAGAGAAAGTCTCAGAAGAGAAGCAGTCGGATGGGACAGGTGGGAAAGTTCTGGCTATCCTAGGTAGCATTTTAGTTGCTATTAAGGGCATTCTGAATACTCTCTTTATTCTAGGCTTTATCGGTGGGCTTTTTGGTGCTGGTGTAGCTCTTGGTTATGGAGTTGCTTTGTTTGATAAGGCTAAGGTTCCCCAAACGGAGGACTTGGTCAAACAGGTTAAAAATATTTCTTCCATCTCAGAAATTGTTTACGCAGATGGGAGTGTCATTGCATCTATTGAGAGTGACCTACTGCGAACTTTTGTCTCATCTGAGGAAATATCGGACAATCTCAAAAAGGCTATCGTTGCAACTGAGGATGAACATTTTCTTGAACATAAAGGGGTTGTACCAAAAGCTGTGATTCGGGCGACTTTGGGAACCTTTGCAGGCTTGGGCTCATCTAGCGGTGGCTCGACCTTGACCCAACAGTTAATCAAGCAACAAGTGGTCGGAGATGCTCCGACTTTGGCTCGTAAGGCTACAGAAATTGTCGATGCCCTTGCCTTGGAACGCAGCATGAGCAAGGATGAAATCTTGACGACTTATCTCAATGTTGCTCCCTTTGGTCGAAATCATAAAGGGCAGAATATTGCAGGTGCCCAGCAAGCTGCTGAAGGGATTTTTGGTATCGATGCCAACAAGTTAAGTATTCCTCAAGCCGCTTTCTTAGCAGGTTTGCCACAGAGTCCGATTACTTATTCTCCTTATGAAAATACTGGAGAGTTAAAGAGTGATGAAGACTTAGAACTTGGTTTGAAGCGGGCCAAGGATGTTCTCTACAACATGTACCGTACGGGTGCTCTGACTCAGGAAGAATACGACCAGTACAAGAATTATAATATCAAACAAGACTTCTTGCCATCAGGAACTGTCAATGCTGTTTCGAGAGATTACCTTTACTTTACGGCTATGGCTGAAGCGACAGACCGCATGTATGATTATTTAGTTCAACAGGACAATGTTTCTAGCCAAGAGTTGAAAAACGAGTCGATTCAAAAGGTCTATCATGAGCGAGCTGAGCAGGAACTAAGCAATGGCGGCTACAAAATCACTACAACAATCAATAAAAAAATCCATAACGCCATGCAAAATGCAGTTGCTAACTACGGTCGTTTGGTAGATGATTCGACTGGGCAGCCTGAAGTAGGGAATGTTTTGATGGACAATAAAACGGGGGCTGTTCTAGGCTTTGTTGGTGGTCGTAATTACCAGACTAACCAAAACAATCACGCCTTTGACACTAAGCGCTCGCCAGCCTCTACAACCAAGCCTTTGTTGGCCTACGGTATTGCCATTGACCAAGGTTTGATGGGAAGCGCTAGTATCTTGTCCAATTATCCGACAAAATTCTCTAATGGAAATCCTATCATGTATGTAAATAGTCCAGGTACAGGCATGATGACCCTGGGTGAAGCCTTGAACTATTCGTGGAATATCCCAGCCTATTGGACCTATCGCATGCTTCGTGAGAAGGGTGTGGATGTCAAGGGTTACATGGAGAAAATGGGTTACGAGATTCCGGAGTACGGTATTGAAAGTCTGCCTATGGGTGGTGGTATTGAAGTCACAGTTGCTCAGCATACCAATGGTTATCAAACAATTGCTAATAACGGTGTCTACCATCAGAAACATGTGATTTCTAAGATTGAATCACCTGACGGTAGAGTAATCTATGAATTCCAAGACAAGCCAGTTCAAGTGTATTCGAAGGCAACAGCAACAATTATGCAGAGTTTGCTTCGTGAGGTGATCTCATCTCGGATCACTTCAAGTTTCCAAACGGATTTGGCTTCTATCAATTCAAGCTTAGCTCGTGCAGACTGGATTGGTAAGACTGGTACAACCAATGAAGATGAAAATATGTGGCTCATGCTGTCAACACCAAGATTGACTCTAGGTGGTTGGCTAGGGCATGATGATAACCGCCCAATGGCTAAGGGGGCTGGGCATTATCGAAATGCCAAATATATGGCTTACTTGGTCAACGCTATCCACCAGGCTGAGCCTGGTGTTTGGGGCAATGAACGCTTTAATCTTGATTCTAGTGTGACCCAGTCTCAGGTCCTCAGATCTACAGGGCAGAAGCCTGGCAAAGTATCCGTTAATGGAAAAACAGTTGATCTTTCAGGTTCGACTGTTACCAGCTATTGGGCTAATAAGGCAGGGGCGCCAACGACCAGTTATCGCTTTGCTATTGGTGGAAGTGATGCGGATTATCAGAATGCTTGGTCTAGCATCGTGGGGAGTCTACCAACTCCATCAAGCTCCAGCAGTTCAAGTAGTAGCTCTAGCGACAGTAGTAACTCGAGTGCTACACGACTTTCTTCTTCAAGGACGAGACGATAAGTTCTATGAACTGTGCTAAATGAAGTGGCTAATCAATGGATTGCCACTTTTTTCTTTTGTCCTTTCGTGTTACAATAAAGGTATGAATCAGTATCAGAAAAAGATTGTTAAAGGAACCATTTATTCGCTCTTATCCGGCTTAATCTGGGGAATCTGTGGAATTCTAGGAGAGTATTTCTTTACTCATTATCAAGTGTCTTCTGGCTGGATTACTTCTATGCGTTTGACACTGGCAGGGAGTCTTGTGCTTATTTGGTCTGCAATGCAATTAAAATCACAAGTGCTAGATATTTGGCGAGATAAGAAAAATTACCTGCCCTTTTTAGCTTATGCTATTTTAGGGATTTTTTCAGTTCAGTATTTTTTCTATCTCTGTGTAGAATACTCAAATGCAGCGACAGCAACTATTTTACAGTTTATCAGTCCTGTCTTTATCCTCTTTTACAATCGCTTAATTTATAAAAAACGAGCGTCGAAAAGTGCTATTTTCTATGTTTTGATTGCTATGCTGGGTGTTGGCTTGATGGCGACAAAGGGAGACCTCTCTCAGTTATCCATGACGCCACTAGCTCTTATAACAGGTCTGTTGAGTGCCATGGGTGTTATGTTTAATGTTATCTTGCCCCAACCTTTCGCGAAGCGCTATGGTTTTGTACCGACGGTTGGGTGGGGGATGATTCTGGCAGGTTTATTTAGCAATGTCCTCTCGCCAGTGTATCAGCTTTCCTTTACTCTTGATATTTGGAGTATCTTGATTTGCCTTATTATCGCTTTCTTCGGGACGGCTTTTGCCTTTTTCATTTCTATGAAGGCGGTGTCCTTGGTTTCTCCCCTGGTAGTTTCTGTTATCAGTGCCAGTGAACCTCTCTCTTCTGCTCTCTTGAGTGTTTTGTTTTTAGGATTGGTGGTGGATTGGTCTCTTCTTCTAGCTATGGCCCTGATTATTTTACCTATGATTTTCCTATCGATAGAAGAAGCGAAAGAAAGTAAATAAAAAGTCTTTTCTTAATTCTAAAAGTGTGCTATACTAGAATAGTCAATAAAACACGGGGAGATAGTTGTGAAGAGTGTTTTTAGGTTGTATCGGTAGGGGCTTGCTTTTACCGACAGCACGTTTTATCTCACATCCCTAAAAATCATACCTAAAAACAAACAAAAAGGCTTCAAATTTGAGGCCTTTTTTGGTAGAATAGGTATCATTAAAATGAACTAGGAGGCGCTTATGACTGCTACAAAAATGAACGCTCAAGAAATTATCCAATTTATCGCCAATGCTGAAAAGAAAACCAGTGTTAAAGTAACCTTTGAAGGACAACTTGCAACTGCTGTGCCAAGCTCTGTTGTCAAACTAGGGAATGTCCTATTTGGAGACTGGAAGGACGTTGCTCCTCTTCTCGAAGGTTTGGTAGAAAATCAAGACTATGTTGTTGAGCAAGATGCTCGTAATTCAGCAGTTCCTTTGCTAGACAAACGTGCTATCAACGCTCGTATCGAGCCAGGTGCGATTATCCGTGACCAGGTTGAAATTGGTGACAACGCTGTTATCATGATGGGAGCGGTTATCAATATCGGTGCTGAAATTGGTGCAGGAACTATGATTGACATGGGGGCTATCCTTGGTGGCCGTGCCATCGTTGGGAAAAACAGCCACGTTGGTGCAGGTGCAGTTTTGGCAGGTGTGATTGAGCCAGCTAGCGCAGAACCAGTCCGTGTTGGAGACAATGTTCTTATCGGTGCTAATGCAGTGGTTATTGAAGGAGTTCAAATCGGTAGTGGTTCAGTTGTCGCAGCAGGAGCTATTGTTACCCAAGATGTCCCAGAAAACGTGGTGGTAGCAGGTGTTCCAGCTCGTATCATCAAAGAGATTGATGCCCAAACCCAACAAAAAACAGCGCTAGAGGATGCGCTTCGTACCTTATAATTGTAAAAGTAATAAAGAGGCGGAACCCTTCTTCCAGCCTCTTTCTGCTATATCGGAGGATAGATAGATGTTAGATTTGATTCAGACTAGACGAGATTTGCACCAGATTCCAGAGATTGGCTTGGAGGAGTTCAAGACTCAGGCTTATTTGCTGGATGTGATTGAGAAATTGACTGCGGGCAAGAATTTTGTCCAAGTTCGAACTTGGCGGACAGGTATTTTGGTTTACTTGCAGGGAAGTCAGCCAGAGCGGACTATTGGTTGGAGAACAGATATTGATGGTCTGCCGATCATCGAGCAAACAGGCCTTCCTTTCGTCTCTCAGCACCAAGGTCGTATGCACGCTTGTGGCCATGATTTCCACATGACTATTGCCTTAGGCTGTCTTGAGCGAGCCCTTGAGGAGCAACCAAAGAACAATCTGCTCTTTTTGCTTCAGCCTGCTGAAGAAAATGAAGCTGGTGGCATGCTCATGTATGAGGATGGCGCTTTTGGAGACTGGTTGCCAGACCAGTTTTATGGCCTCCATGTTCGGCCAGATTTGAAAGTCGGCCAGATTGCGACCAATACTCATACACTTTTTGCAGGGACTTGCGAGGTGAAGATTCGTTTTAAAGGTAAAGGAGGACATGCAGCATTTCCGCATGAAGCCAATGACGCTTTGGTGGCGGCTAGTTACTTTGTGACCCAGGTGCAGTCAGTTGTCAGCCGCAATGTCAACCCAATCGAGGGAGCAGTGGTGACCTTTGGTGTTTTCCAAGCTGGAACAACAAACAATGTTATCACAGACACAGCCTTTTTGCATGGAACTATTCGGGCCTTGACACAGGACATGAGTCTCTTGGTGCAAAAGAGGGTCAAAACAGTTGCAGAAGGAGTTGCAGCTGCCTTCGATATGGAAGTCGAAGTGGAACTCAAACAAGGGGGTTACCTGCCTGTTGAGAATAATCCAGTCTTGGCGCGTGAACTGATGGACTTCTTTGAAGAAAAAGAGGGGATTGAGTTAATTGATATTGAACCTGCTATGACAGGTGAAGACTTTGGTTATCTCCTTTCGAAGGTTGATGGTGTTATGTTCTGGCTTGGTATCGATAGTCCCTACGCCCTTCATCACCCTCAGATGAGTCCTAAGGAAGAAGCATTAGCTATTGGGGTGGATGCGGTCTCTAGTTTCCTGAAAAAGAAGGCGGCAGAGTAGAGGGCTTGTCTATGAAAGCAGAATTACGCAAGCAAGTCTTGCAAGAAATGAAGGCTTTACCTCTAGAGCAAAAACAGGCTATGGATCAAGCTTTAACGGATCAATTTTTGAAACATCCCTTCTACCAAGAAGCTAAGGTCATCGCAACCTACCTCTCTTTTCCTCATGAGTTTCAAACGCAGGAACTGATCGAGCAGGCTCTGAAGGATGGCAAGAAGGTTCTGATACCTAAAACATATCCCAGGGGTCGCATGGACTTTGTGGTCTATAATCCGCAACAACTGGTCAAAACTTCCTTTGGCTTACTGGAACCACAGGGAGATTTGGAAGTGGTGGATGCCTCTCAGATTGATTTGATTCATGTTCCAGGGTTAGCTTTTACGACAAAGGGCTATCGGATTGGCTATGGTGGAGGTTATTATGACCGCTATCTGAAACATTTTCCTGGTCATACTTTGAGTACGGTTTATCCTTGTCAAATTCAGGACTTTATCCCTGAAAATCATGATATTCCTGTTGAGGAGGTTCTGATTGATGAAGGAAATCTTTGATAGACGTTACCCTGTGACGAGTTTCTTCCTCTTAGTGACGGCCTTGGTATTTCTACTAATGTTGGTGACCACAGGAGGAAACTTTTACAGGGCAGATACTCTATTTCGATTTGGAGCCATGTACGGGCCTGCCATTCGCCTCTTTCCTGAGCAGATTTGGCGTCTCTTCTCTGCCATCTTTGTTCATATTGGGTGGGAACATTTCATTGTTAATATGCTTTCGCTCTATTATCTTGGTAGGCAAGTAGAGGAAATTTTCGGATCCAAGAAGTTTTGCTTTCTCTATCTTTTATCTGGAATGATGGGCAATCTCTTTGTTTTTGTATTTAGTCCCAAATCCTTAGCAGCAGGAGCCTCGACTTCTCTCTATGGGCTATTTTCCGCGATTATCATTCTTCGCTATGCCACTCGCAACCCCTATATCCAACATCTAGGACAGTCTTATCTGACACTTTTTATGGTTAACATTATTGGAAGTGTTCTGATTCCAGGAATCAGTCTAGCAGGCCATATCGGAGGTGCAGTCGGTGGCGCATTTCTAGCAGTTATCTTTCCAGTTAGAGGAGAAAGACGGATGTATAGCGCTAGTCAGAGACTGGTAGCGTTAGTGTTGTTCGTAGGACTCGCAGCCTTGCTTCTCTACAAGGGAATGGGATGAAAATTTATGTAATGAAAAAAAGATAAGGTATTTTTGAACCTTATCTTTTTATGTTATTCCTTCTCAGCCAATTCTTTTCCCAGTTGGATGAGGTAATTTTTCAAGGCATCTTTGACTTGTGGGTGCTTGAGGGCGTAGTCAATAGATGTTTTCATAAATCCAAACTTATCCCCAACGTCGTAACGAGCTCCTGTAAATTCACGGGCAAAAACACGCTGTGTTTTATTAAGCGTATCGATAGCATCGGTAAGTTGGATTTCATTTCCAGCACCAGGAGCTTGCTTTTCGAGGATATCAAAAATTTCCGGTGTCAGAAGATAGCGACCGATGATTGCCAAATCACTTGGTGCATCTTCGGGAGCTGGTTTTTCTACGAAAGTTTCAACGCTATAGAGTCCATTACTTCCTTCGCCCTGAGGAGCGATAACCCCGTATGATGAAACGTCTTCATGTGGTACAGGCATGACAGCAATGGTTGATGCGTGTGTCTTTTCGTAATCATTCATCAGTTGTTTTGTCAAAGGAACGGCATTCTCATTTGTGATGTCCATAAGGTCGTCACCCAGCATAACAACGAAGGGCTCATTCCCTACAAAAGCTTTGGCTTGTAAGACAGCATCTCCAAGACCACGAGGGTGAGTTTGGCGAATGAAATGGAGGCGCATACCAGTTGCTTCATCTACCAATTTTAACAAATCCGTTTTGCCTTTTTCCTTAAGGTTGTACTCAAGCTCAAAGTTTGAGTCAAAGTGATCCTCAATAGAACGTTTTGACTTACCAGTGACAACCAGAATATCTTCAATACCTGATTTAAGAGCTTCTTCTACGATAAACTGGATAGTTGGTTTGTCTACAATTGGCAACATTTCTTTGGCAAGGGCCTTGGTTGCCGGTAAAAATCGAGTCCCGAGTCCAGCGGCAGGGATGATTGCTTTTCTAACTTTTGATGACATAAGAATCCTTTCTTTAGAGGGTTAAGACCACTCATTTTCTGCTTTAAATTCATTGTTCATGATGTCATAAATGGCATCTTTGATATTGGTTCCGTGGTAAATAACTTGGTAAATGGCTTGTGTAATCGGCATATAGACTCCAAGTTCTTGCGCTAGTTCATAGGCTGCTCGAGTCGTTGAAATTCCTTCAATCACCATGCCCATATTAGCTTCTATATCATCTAGGGATTCTCCTCGTCCGAGAGCATCTCCAGCTCTCCAGTTACGAGAGTGGATGGAGGTTCCCGTTACGATCAAATCTCCCACACCAGATAAGCCACTATAGGTCAATGGACTGGCCCCGAGTGCTACCCCTAGGCGAGTAATTTCTGCCAAGCCTCGAGCGATGATGGCTGCCTTGGCATTGTCACCAAATCCCAGACCATGTAAAGCTCCGGCACCGACAGCAATAATATTTTTAAGAGCACCAGCAGTTTCAACTCCAATAATATCCGTATTGGTATAAAGTCGGAAGTAGTGATTACTAAAGAGTTCTTGCACGTATTGAGCTGTTTGTAAATCTTTAGAAGCAGCAGTGATTAAAGTCAGATCACGTACAATGGTTTCTTCCGCATGACTAGGTCCTGAAACAACGACGATATCACTGCGGAGATGTTCAGGAATTTCTTCTTCAAGGATGGTTGATAATCGTTTATGACTATCAGGCTCTAATCCCTTTGAAGCGTGCATGATGATAGCCTTATGATCCAAGGTTTCTGCAACTTGCTGGGCAACAAGTCGCGTCACTTTTGTTGGGACAACAAACAAAATCGCATCTACATCTTTCAGTGTCTCTGCTAAGTCAGTGTAGGCATTGATTTTCTCATCTAGAACGACATCTTTAAAGTAGTGCTTGTTAGTATGATAGGTATTAATTTCATTGATTTGTTCGGGAAGGTTTCCCCAAATACGTACCTCGTGTCCATTGTCATTTAAGACTTGTGAAAGGGCAGTTCCCCAAGAACCAGGCCCCAAGACGGCGACGGTTTGTTTTTTCATGTTTTTCTCCTTGATAGAGTTCTCTCTTTTATTTTATCACATTCTAGGGGATTTTGCACTTGCATTGCTGGGGGAGTGGTAGCTTTGTTACTTGAAAAATACATAAAAAACCGAGACGAAGTATTAAACTCTTAGTCTCGGTTTTGATATTTCTTAAAGAATAGCTCGGTTTATTTCAATTGATCTGTAATGTCTTTTGACAGCAACATTCCCAGATGATAAGTTTTATTGATGTAAGCAATGACATCATTGATATTTTCAGTCGTTTGAATTTTCTCTTTGATGTCAGCCCTAAATGTTTCATCCTTCAAAAGTTGTTCTTGGTAGAGCCTTTGCAGTCTCTCTTTCTCGTACTTATTGAGCAGAAAAAGGAACACCAAGCTAATCACAACGAGGATATAAGCATATTGGCTCATAGAATATCTCCCTGTATGATAAAGAAGTAGTAGTGAGTAGATTGAATTAGTGAAGCGTTTAGGCAAATCACCATAGTTACGACGTCATGGCCTCTAAATCGATGATATTTAGAGACCATGACTAGTGAAGCGCCTAGCCAAAGTCCGAATAGGATTTGGCGTTAGTTATTTAGACTACTTTACAATAAAGTGATTAAAAGATTACGACATGAGCCTAACCAAATCGATATTATTGGGTTAGATGAATTAGTAAAGCGTTTAGACAAGTATCTCTAATTACGACGTAAAGAAACATAAATCGATAATATTTATGTTTCTTTACTAGTGAAGCGCCTAGCCAAATCTCCGACAGGATTTGGTCTTAATTACTTAGACTGCTTTTTAATCAAGTAACTTGAAGATTACGACATGAACCAAACCAAATCGATATTATTTGGTTTGGTGAATTAGTGAAGCGTTTAGGCAATTCGCCATATAGCGATTGCCGTCAAGAGACTAGGAACTTTAGTTCCAGTCTCTTGTAACGATTTACATCTTCTCTGGCGCTTCTACTCCAAGCAAGCGAAGGGCTTCTTTGAGAACAATTGCAGTTGCGTAGCTGAGGGCTAGACGGCTGTCGCGTTCTGGGGTTTCATCCAAGATGCGCGTATGTGCATAGTATTTGTTAAAGGCTTGAGCTAGGCTAATTGCAAATTTAGCAATGATAGAAGGTTCAAAGTTATCCGCCGCACGGTTAATAATACGTGGGAAGTCTTGGATGAGTTTGATGATTTCCCAGCTTTCAGCATCATTCAAGCTATAGTTGCCAGCTGTTTCTGGTTTGAAGTCTGCTTTGCGCAAGATAGATTGGATACGAGCGTAAGCATATTGAACGTAAGGTCCAGTTTCACCCTCGAAGGATACCATAGCCTCTAAGTCGAAGTCGTATCCATTTGTACGGTCGGTCTTGAGGTCATAGAACTTAATGGCTCCTACCCCGACAGCATGCGCTACCTGGTCTTTGTTTTCCAATTCAGGGTTTTTAGCTTCGATTTGGGCCTTGGCACGGCTAACTGCCTCTGCAACTGTAGGTTCTAGTAAGATGACATTCCCTTTACGAGTAGAGAGTTTCTTCCCTTCTTTTGTAACCAAACCAAAAGGAACGTGAGTAATGTCGTTACTCCAGTCGTAGCCCATCTCTTGTAAGACAGCTTTGAGTTGTTTAAAGTGGGCAGATTGTTCTTGGCCAACGACGTAGATAGATTTAGCAAATTGGTATTCGTTTTTACGGTAAAGAGCTGCAGCCAAGTCACGTGTGATATAGAGAGTTGCACCATCAGATTTT
This sequence comes from Streptococcus sp. CF7_Ac1-12, assembly GCF_024295905.1. GTDB lineage: Bacteria > Bacillota > Bacilli > Lactobacillales > Streptococcaceae > Streptococcus > Streptococcus mitis_AP. The sequence goes on from NZ_JANCPG010000004.1 coordinate 128,322, forward strand.
TTGATAAGGGCTGGATGTTCAATTCCATATTTCTCAAGATTCACAACTTGGGCACCTTCTGATTCAACAAGAAGGCCTTTTTCAGAAAGAATGTCTACAACTGCATCCATCTTATCGTTGTAGAAGGCTTCTCCATTGTAGCTGTCAAATTCGACTTGTAATTCATTGTAAAGACGGTTAAATTCCACCAAACTTTCATCACGGAACCATTGCCAAAGTGCGAGAGCTTCCTCGTCTCCATTTTCAAGTTTACGGAACCATTCGCGTGCTTCTTCATCCAAGCTAGGGTCATTTTCAGCTTCAGCGTTGATGCGGACATAGAGTTTAAGAAGTTCATCGATTGGATGAGCTTTTACAGCTTCTTCATCGCCCCATTTTTTGTAGGCAACAATCAACATCCCAAACTGTTTACCCCAGTCTCCCAAGTGGTTGACCTTGACCGTTTGATAACCGATTTTTTGGAAAATATGTGATAAGCTATCTCCGATAACAGTTGAGCGCAGGTGACCGATAGAGAATGGTTTAGCGATATTGGGACTAGACATGTCGATAACAACATTTTCTTGTTTGCCAATATGTTGGTCAGCATAGTGTTCTTTTTGAGTGATAACAGCTTGCAATACTTGAGCAGAAATGGCAGATTTATCAAGGAAAAAGTTAACGTAAGGTCCTGTTGCGACAACCTTTTCAAAGGCTTGGCTGTTAATTTTTTCAGCCAGTTCAGCCGCAATCATTTGAGGTGCTTTACGTTCGACTTTTGCAAGAGAAAAAGCAGGGAAAGCGATGTCTCCCATTTCTGAGTTTTTAGGGGTTTCCAGTAAATTTAAAATAGCCTCTTGGTCCAGGCTATCAATGACGCTAGCCAACTCGCTAGCAATCAATTCTTTTGTATTCATTAAGAGCTCCTTTTTGGACTTTTCTACTATTTTATCACAATTTTAAAGAAAGAAGAAAAAATTTTTGAAATCTCCTATTTTTTTGGTATAATATAGTTATAAAATTAGTTATAAATATGCATATAAGAGGATTTTATGAGAAAAAGAGATCGTCATCAGTTAATAAAAAAAATGATTACTGAGGAGAAATTAAGTACACAAAAAGAAATTCAAGATCGGTTGGAGGCGCACAATGTTTTTGTGACGCAGACAACCCTGTCTCGTGATTTGCGCGAAATCGGCTTGACCAAGGTCAAGAAAAATGATATGGTGTATTATGTACTAGCAAATGAGACAGAAAAGATTGATTTGGTTGAATTTTTGTCTCATCATTTAGAAGGTGTTGCAAGAGCAGAGTTTACCTTGGTACTTCATACCAAATTGGGAGAAGCCTCTGTTTTGGCAAATATTGTAGATGCAAACAAGGATGAATGGATTTTAGGAACAGTTGCTGGTGCCAATACCTTATTGGTTATTTGTCGAGACCAGCACGTTGCCAAACTCATGGAAGATCGTTTGCTAGATTTGATGAAAGATAAGTAAGGTCTTGAGAGTCGCTCTCAAGACTTATTTTTGACAAGGAGAGACGGAAAATGGCGACAGAGAAGCTATCACCCGGCATGCAACAGTATGTGGATATTAAAAAGCAATATCCAGATGCGTTTTTGCTCTTTCGGATGGGTGATTTTTATGAATTATTTTATGAGGATGCGGTCAATGCTGCGCAGATTCTGGAAATTTCCTTAACGAGTCGCAACAAGAATGCCGACAATCCGATTCCTATGGCGGGTGTCCCCTATCATTCTGCCCAGCAGTATATAGATGTCTTGATTGAGCAGGGCTATAAGGTAGCTATCGCAGAGCAGATGGAAGATCCTAAACAAGCAGTTGGGGTTGTGAAACGAGAGGTTGTTCAGGTCATTACGCCAGGGACAGTGGTCGATAGCAGTAAGCCGGATAGTCAGAACAATTTCTTGGTTGCTATAGACCGTGATGGCAGTCAATTTGGCTTAGCTTATATGGACCTGGTGACGGGTGACTTTTATGTGACAGGTCTTTTGGATTTCACGCTGGTTTGTGGGGAAATCCGTAATCTCAAGGCGCGCGAAGTGGTGCTGGGCTATGACTTGTCTGAGGAAGAAGAACAAATCCTCAGTCGTCAGATGAATCTGGTGCTTTCTTATGAAAAAGAAGGCTTTGAAGACCTTCATTTACTGGATTCACGATTGGCAGCTGTGGAGCAAGCGGCATCTAGTAAGCTACTCCAGTATGTTCATCGGACTCAGATGAGGGAATTGAACCACCTCAAACCTGTTATCCACTATGAAATCAAGGATTTCTTGCAGATGGATTATGCGACCAAGGCTAGTCTGGATTTGGTTGAGAATGCTCGCTCGGGTAAGAAACAAGGCAGTCTTTTCTGGCTTTTGGATGAAACCAAAACTGCTATGGGAATGCGGCTCTTGCGTTCTTGGATTCATCGCCCCTTGATTGATAAGGAGCGAATCGTCCAACGTCAGGAAGTGGTGCAGGTCTTTCTCGACCATTTCTTTGAGCGCAGTGACTTGACAGACAGTCTCAAGGGTGTTTATGATATCGAACGCTTGGCTAGTCGGGTTTCTTTTGGCAAAACAAATCCCAAGGATCTCTTGCAGTTGGCGACCACTTTGTCTAGTGTGCCACGGATTCGTGCGATTTTAGAAGGGATGGAGCAACCTGCTCTAACTTATCTTATCGAACAATTGGATGGAATCCCTGAGTTGGAGAGTTTGATTAGCGCAGCGATTGCTCCTGAAGCCCCTCATGTGATTACAGATGGGGGAATTATCCGAACTGGATTTGATGAGACTTTAGACAAGTACCGTCGCGTTCTCAGAGAAGGGACTGGTTGGATTGCTGAAATTGAGGCCAAGGAGCGAGAAAACTCTGGTATTAGCGCACTTAAGATTGTCTATAATAAAAAGGATGGCTACTATTTCCATGTGACCAATTCGCAACTGGGAAATGTGCCTGCTCACTTTTTCCGCAAGGCGACGCTGAAAAATTCAGAACGTTTTGGAACCGAAGAATTAGCCCGTATCGAAGGAGATATGCTTGAGGCGCGTGAGAAGTCAGCCAATCTAGAGTACGAAATTTTTATGCGTATTCGTGAAGAGGTCAGCAAGTACATCCAGCGTTTGCAGGCTCTAGCCCAAGGAATTGCGACGGTTGATGTCTTACAGAGTCTGGCAGTTGTGGCTGAAACCCAGCATTTGATTCGACCTGAGTTCGGAGACGACTCACAAATCGATATCCAGAAAGGGCGCCATGCTGTCGTTGAAAAGGTTATGGGGGCTCAGACCTATATTCCAAATACGATTCAGATGGCAGAAGATACCAGTATTCAACTGATTACAGGGCCCAACATGAGCGGAAAGTCAACCTACATGCGTCAGTTAGCCATGACGGCGGTTATGGCTCAGTTGGGTTCTTATGTGCCAGCAGAAAGCGCCCATTTACCGATTTTTGATGCGATTTTTACCCGTATCGGAGCAGCAGATGACTTGGTTTCAGGTCAATCAACCTTCATGGTAGAGATGATGGAGGCTAACAATGCCATTTCGCATGCGACCAAGGACTCTCTCATTCTCTTTGATGAATTGGGACGGGGAACTGCAACTTATGACGGGATGGCTCTTGCTCAGTCTATCATCGAATACATTCACGAGCATATCGGAGCCAAGACCCTCTTTGCGACCCACTACCATGAGTTGACTAGTCTGGAGTCCAGCTTGAAACATTTAGTCAATGTTCACGTGGCAACCTTGGAGCAGGATGGGCAGGTCACCTTCCTTCATAAAATTGAACCAGGACCAGCTGATAAATCCTACGGTATCCATGTTGCCAAGATTGCTGGCTTGCCAGCAGACCTTTTAGCAAGGGCGGACAAGATTTTGACTCAGTTAGAGAATCAAGGGACAGAAAGTCCTGCTCCCGTGAGGCAAACAAGTACTGTCACAGAACAAATTTCTCTCTTTGATACGGCAGAAGAGCATCCTATCCTAGCAGAATTAGCTAAACTAGATATTTACAATATGACACCTATGCAGGCTATGAATGTCTTGGTCGAGTTAAAACAAAAATTATAAAGAATGAATTACTTGTCATTCTAGCTGTATCAAGGATACTTCTTTGACAAGTCCCCACTTTTTTGCTAGAATAGCATCACACAAACAGAATGAAAAGGAGCTGACACATTGTCGCTCCCTTTTGTCTATTTTTTAAGGAGAAAGTATGCTAATTCAGAAAATAAAAACCTACAAGTGGCAGGCCTTGGCTTCGCTTCTGATGACAGGCTTGATGGTTGCTAGTTCACTTTTGCAACCGCGTTATCTGCAGGAAGTCTTAGACGCCCTCCTTGCTGGGAAATATGAAGCCATTTATAGTATCGGGGCTTGGTTGATTAGTGTGGCTTTGGTCGGTCTGGTTGCTGGTGGGCTCAACGTTGTCCTCGCAGCCTATATTGCCCAAGGAGTTTCATCTGACCTTCGAGAGGATGCCTTCCGTAAAATCCAAACCTTTTCTTATGCCAATATTGAACAATTTAATGCGGGAAATCTAGTCGTTCGCATGACAAATGATATCAACCAGATTCAGAACGTCGTCATGATGACCTTTCAAATTCTGTTCAGGCTCCCCCTCTTGTTCATCGGTTCCTTTATCTTGGCTGTTCAAACCTTACCTTCTCTGTGGTGGGTGATTGTTCTAATGGTAATCTTGATTTTTGGCTTGACAGCTGTCATGATGGGAATGATGGGGCCTCGTTTTGCCAAGTTTCAAACACTTCTTGAGCGCATCAATGCCATTGCCAAGGAAAATCTACGCGGTGTTCGTGTGGTCAAGTCCTTTGTCCAAGAAAAAGAGCAGTTTGCTAAGTTTACGGAGGTTTCAGACGAGCTTCTCGGTCAAAACCTTTACATCGGATATGCCTTTTCAGTAGTGGAACCTGTCATGATGTTGGTCGGTTATGGGGCGGTTTTCCTCTCTATTTGGCTAGTTGCAGGGATGGTTCAATCGGATCCATCGGTTGTTGGCTCCATTGCTTCCTTTGTTAATTACCTAAGCCAGATTATCTTTACTATTATTATGGTTGGATTTTTGGGAAATTCTGTCAGTCGTGCTATGATTTCTATGCGTCGTATTCGAGAAATTCTTGACGCAGAGCCAGCCATGACCTTCAAGGATGTCCCAGATGAAGACTTGGTCGGAAGTCTTAGCTTTGAAAATGTGACCTTTACCTATCCAATGGATAAGGAACCGATGTTGAAAGATGTGAGCTTTACTGTCGAACCTGGACAAATGGTTGGTGTCGTTGGAGCGACTGGTGCAGGAAAATCAACCTTGGCTCAATTGATTCCACGTCTCTTTGACCCACAGGAGGGTGCTATCAAAATTGGAGGCAAGGATATTCGAGAAGTGAGTGAAGGAACCCTGCGTAAAACAGTTTCTATCGTTCTCCAACGTGCCATTCTCTTTAGTGGAACGATTGCAGATAACTTGAGACAGGGTAAGGGAGATGCTACTTTATTTGAAATGGAGCGCGCAGCCAATATTGCTCAAGCCAGTGAATTCATTCATCGTATGGAGAAAACCTTTGAAAGTCCAGTTGAAGAAAGGGGAACCAACTTTTCAGGTGGGCAAAAACAAAGGATGTCGATTGCCCGTGGAATTGTCAGCAATCCACGTATTCTGATTTTTGACGATTCGACCTCAGCCTTGGATGCCAAGTCAGAGCGCCTGGTTCAGGAAGCCTTGAATAAGGACTTGAAGGGAACGACAACCATTATCATCGCTCAAAAGATTAGCTCGGTTGTTCATGCAGATAAAATCTTGGTTCTAGATCAAGGACGATTGATTGGTCAAGGTACGCATGCAGACTTGGTTGCCAACAATTCCGTTTACCGTGAAATCTACGAAACACAGAAAGGAAAGGAGGAGTAAAATGAAGACAGTTCAATTTTTTTGGAATTATTTTAAAGTCTATAAGCTATCATTTGTAGTTGTTATCCTGATGATTGTTCTGGCGACTCTTGCCCAAGCTCTCTTTCCGGTATTTTCTGGACAATCGGTAACAGAGTTAGCTAATTTAGTTCAAGCTTATCAAAATGGCAATCCAGAACTTGTTTGGCAAAGCCTATCAGGAATCATGGTCAATCTTGGTCTGCTAGTTTTGGTTCTATTTATCTCCAGTGTGATATACATGTGTCTCATGACGCGCGTGATTGCAGAATCGACCAACGAGATGCGCAAAGGCCTCTTTGGCAAGCTTGCTCGGTTGACTGTTTCTTTCTTTGACCGCCGACAAGATGGCGATATCCTGTCTCGTTTTACCAGTGATTTGGATAATATCCTCCAAGCTTTTAACGAAAGCTTGATTCAGGTCATGAGCAACATCGTTCTATACATTGGTCTGATTCTTGTCATGTTTTCGAGAAATGTGACGCTGGCCCTCATCACTATTGCCAGTACACCAGTGGCCTTTCTCATGCTGATTTTTATCGTGAAAATGGCACGGAAATATACCAACCTCCAGCAGAAAGAGGTAGGGAAGCTCAATGCCTATATGGATGAAAGTATCTCAGGTCAAAAAGCCGTGATTGTGCAAGGTATTCAAGAGGATATGATGGCAGGATTTCTTGAACAAAATGAGCGCGTGCGCAAGGCAACCTTTAAAGGAAGAATGTTCTCAGGAATTCTTTTCCCTGTCATGAATGGGATGAGTCTGGTCAACACAGCCATCGTCATCTTTGCTGGTTCAGCTGTACTTTTGAATGATAAGTCTATTGAAACAAGTACAGCCCTAGGTTTGATTGTTATGTTTGCCCAATTTTCACAGCAGTACTACCAGCCTATTATTCAAGTTGCGGCAAGTTGGGGAAGCCTTCAGTTAGCCTTTACAGGTGCTGAACGGATTCAGGAAATGTTTGATGCAGAGGAAGAAATTCGACCTAAAAATGCTCCGACCTTCACTCAGTTGCAAGAAGGTGTTGAAATTAGTCATATTGATTTTTCATACTTGCCTGATAAACCCATTTTGAAAGATGTCAGCATTTCTGCTCCTAAAGGCCAGATGACAGCGGTTGTTGGTCCGACTGGGTCAGGGAAAACGACTATTATGAACCTCATCAATCGCTTTTATGATGTTAATGCTGGTGGGATTTATTTTGACGGTAAAGACATCCGTGACTATGATTTAGATAGTCTCAGAAGCAAGGTGGGAATTGTCTTGCAAGATTCGGTCTTGTTTAGCGGAACGATTCGAGACAATATCCGTTTTGGTGTGCCAGATGCTAGTCAAGAAATGGTTGAGGCAGCAGCCAAGGCAACCCATATTCACGACTACATCGAAAGCTTGCCTGATAAGTACGATACTCTTATAGATGATGACCAGAGCATCTTCTCGACAGGACAAAAGCAATTGATTTCTATCGCTCGAACCCTGATGACAGATCCAGAGGTTCTCATTCTCGATGAAGCCACTTCGAACGTAGATACTGTGACAGAAAGCAAGATTCAGCATGCCATGGAGGCGGTTGTAGCAGGCAGAACTAGTTTCGTCATTGCCCATCGTTTGAAGACTATCCTCAATGCAGACCAGATTATTGTCCTTAAAGATGGAGAAGTCATTGAACGCGGTAGCCACCATGAACTCTTGAAACTGGGTGGCTTCTATTCAGAACTCTATCACAATCAATTTGTTTTTGAATAAGAAAAAAGTTGTCCCCTTGGGCAGCTTTTTCTTGTCCATAAAAAATATTTATCACAGCCTTAAAAAAAACATATTAGACGAAAGTCATTTTGAGTGATATGATAAGACTATCGTTAACATTCGAAAGGAGAGGCATCATGGCTAGAACGGTTGTAGGAGTTGCTGCAAATCTATGTCCCGTAGACGCAGAGGGCAAAAACATTCATTCATCTGTATCTTGTAGATTCGCAGAGAGCATTCGTCAAGTCGGTGGTCTCCCTTTAGTCATTCCTGTTGGTGATGAGTCAGTTGTTCGCGATTATGTAGAAATGATTGACAAACTTATCTTGACAGGCGGTCAAAATGTCCATCCTCAGTTTTATGGAGAGAAAAAGACCATCGAGAGTGATGATTACAACCTAGTGCGTGACGAATTTGAATTGGCGCTCTTGAAAGAAGCGCTTCGTCAGAATAAACCAATCATGGCAATCTGTCGCGGTGTCCAACTTGTCAATGTTGCCTTTGGGGGAACTCTCAATCAAGAAATCGAAGGCCACTGGCAAGGACTACCTTTCGGGACATCTCATTCTATTGAGACAGTAGAAGGAAGTGTGGTGGCTAAGTTATTTGGAAAAGAAAGTCAAGTTAATTCCGTTCATCGTCAGAGTATTAAAGATTTGGCACCTAATTTCCGTGTAACTGCTATTGACCCAAGAGACCAGACCATCGAAGCGATTGAGTCTATCGATGAGCACCGCATTATTGGTTTGCAGTGGCATCCAGAGTTTCTGGTTAATGAAGAAGATGGCAATTTAGAATTATTTGAGTATTTATTGAATGAACTGTAACGACTGGAACATCTAGTCGTTCTTTCTTTTATTTTTTCAAAATTTTTGGAATGTGGGATTTTTACGCAAACGTTTGAATTCTGATAAAAATTGGAGAAATTCGACAAAAAACTTGAAAAAAACGAAGGTAAGCGTTATGATAGAAAAGAAGAAATATTGGAGGAATAACATGTCACATATTAAATTTGATTATTCAAAAGTTTTAGACAAATTTGTTGCACCACATGAAGTGGAATACATGCAATCACAAGTAACAGCAGCAGATGAATTGATCCGTAAAGGAACTGGTGCTGGTAGCGACTTCTTGGGATGGTTGGACCTTCCTGAAAACTATGACCGCGAAGAATTTGACCGCATCTTGAAAGCTGCTGAGCAAATCAAATCAGACAGCGATGTTTTGGTTGTAATCGGTATCGGTGGATCTTACCTTGGTGCGAAAGCAGCAATCGACTTCTTGAACCACCACTTTGCAAACTTGCAAACAAAAGAAGAACGCAAGGCTCCACAAATCCTTTACGCAGGAAACTCAATCTCATCTACTTACCTTGCTGACTTGGTAGAGTACGTAGCTGACAAAGACTTCTCGGTAAACGTGATTTCTAAATCAGGTACAACAACTGAACCAGCTATCGCTTTCCGTGTCTTCAAAGAACTTTTGGTTAAGAAATACGGTCAAGAAGAAGCAAACAAACGTATCTATGCAACAACTGACCGCCAAAAAGGCGCTGTTAAGGTTGAAGCAGATGCTAACGGTTGGGAAACATTTGTTGTTCCAGATGATATCGGTGGACGCTTCTCAGTATTGACAGCCGTTGGTTTGCTTCCAATCGCAGCATCAGGAGCTGACATCAAAGCCCTTATGGAAGGTGCGAATGCAGCTCGCAAAGACTACACTTCAGATAAAATCTCTGAAAACGAAGCTTACCAATACGCAGCAGTTCGTAACATCCTTTACCGTAAAGGCTATGCAACTGAGATCTTGGTAAACTACGAGCCATCACTTCAATACTTCTCAGAATGGTGGAAACAATTGGCTGGTGAATCAGAAGGAAAAGACCAAAAAGGTATCTACCCAACTTCAGCCAACTTCTCAACTGACTTGCACTCACTTGGTCAATTTATCCAAGAAGGAACTCGTATCATGTTTGAAACAGTTGTCCGTGTTGACAAACCTCGTAAAAACGTGATTATCCCTAGCTTGGAAGAAGACCTTGATGGACTTGGTTACCTTCAAGGAAAAGACGTTGACTTTGTAAACAAAAAAGCAACTGACGGTGTTCTTCTTGCCCACACAGATGGTGATGTACCAAACATGTACGTGACTCTTCCTGAGCAAGATGCCTTCACTCTTGGTTACACTATCTACTTCTTCGAATTGGCAATTGCCCTTTCAGGTTACTTGAATGCCATCAACCCATTTGACCAACCAGGTGTTGAAGCTTATAAACGGAACATGTTTGCCCTTCTTGGAAAACCAGGATTTGAAGAATTGAGCAAAGAACTTAACGCACGTCTATAATAGAAGAAAAGAGTGGTTTGCCCACTCTTTTTACTCTCTTTATTCATAGAAATTGGACTCAGCCAAGACTTGTGATATAATATAGAGAGCAAAAAAGGCAGACGCCTAATACTCTTCGAAAATCAAATTCAAACCGCGTCAACGTCGTCTTGCCGTACTCAAGTACAGCCTGCGGCTAGTTTCCTAGTTTGCTCTTTGATTTTCATTGAGTATAAAGACTTTATAGGAGAAACTATGTCAAAAGATATCCGCGTACGTTACGCACCAAGTCCAACAGGACTATTACACATCGGAAATGCCCGTACAGCATTGTTCAACTACTTGTATGCGCGCCATCATGGTGGAACTTTTATCATTCGTATTGAAGATACTGACCGCAAACGTCATGTCGAAGACGGAGAGCGTTCACAGCTTGAAAACCTTCGTTGGTTAGGCATGGACTGGGATGAAAGTCCAGAGACTCATGAAAACTACCGTCAGTCTGAGCGTTTGGAACTCTATCAAAAATACATCAATCAACTATTAGCTGAAGGAAAAGCCTACAAATCTTACGTTACAGAAGAAGAGCTGGCAGCTGAACGCGAACGCCAAGAAGCAGCTGGTGAAACACCTCGTTATATCAACGAATACATCGGTATGAGTGAAGAGGAAAAAGTGGCTTACATCACAGAACGTGAAGCAGCAGGGATCATCCCAACCGTTCGCTTGGCTGTCAATGAGTCAGGTATCTACAAGTGGCATGATATGGTTAAAGGCGATATCGAATTTGAAGGTGGGAATATCGGTGGCGATTGGGTTATCCAAAAGAAAGACGGTTACCCAACTTATAATTTTGCCGTTGTCATCGATGACCACGATATGCAAATCTCTCATGTAATCCGTGGAGATGACCACATTGCCAATACACCAAAACAACTTATGGTTTATGAAGCGCTTGGTTGGGAAGCACCAGAGTTCGGTCACATGACCTTGATTATCAACTCTGAGACTGGGAAAAAATTGTCAAAACGCGATACCAACACCCTTCAGTTTATCGAAGACTACCGTAAAAAAGGTTATTTACCAGAAGCAGTCTTTAACTTTATTGCTCTTCTTGGTTGGAACCCAGGTGGCGAAGATGAAATCTTCTCTCGTGAAGAACTCATTAAACTTTTCGATGAAAATCGCCTCAGCAAGTCACCAGCAGCCTTTGATCAGAAGAAACTGGACTGGATGAGCAATGATTATATCAAAAATGCAGACCTAGAAACTATCTTTGAGATGGCAAAACCATTCTTAGAGGAAGCAGGCCGTTTAACTGACAAGGCTGAAAAACTAGTTGAGCTCTATAAACCACAAATGAAATCAGTAGATGAAATTATTCCATTGACAGATCTCTTCTTCTCAGATTTCCCAGAATTGACCGAAGCAGAGCGCGAAGTCATGGCGGGGGAAACAGTCCCAACAGTTCTTGAAGCCTTCAAAGCAAAACTTGAAGCGATGACAGACGATGAATTTGTAACAGAAAATATTTTCCCACAAATTAAGGAAGTCCAAAAAGAAACTGGTATTAAAGGGAAAAATCTTTTCATGCCTATTCGTATCGCAGTTTCAGGTGAAATGCATGGACCAGAATTGCCAGATACTATCTTCTTGTTAGGCCGTGAAAAATCAATCCAGCATATCGAAAATATGTTAAAAGAAATCTCTAAATAAGAAGGATGCAACAATGGACATCTGGGAAAAGATGTACGAAGAAGCACAGAAACTTTACAATCCACATGAAGTATCAGACTTTGTTTATGCCAACCATGTTGTAGCCGCAATAGAAGCAGAAGATGGGCAAATATTTACAGGTTTCTGTATGGAGGGAACCTGTGGTGTGTTCCATCTCTGCGCAGAACGGGCGGCTCTCTTTAATATGTATCAATTCTCAGGACAAACCAAGGTTAAGAAAGTATTAGCTCTTCGAGACAAACCACCTTATGGTGGAAGTTCAGGAATGCCCTGTGGAGCTTGCAGAGAATTCCTCTTAGAGTTGAACGCTGAAAATAAAGATGCAGAAGTCATGATGGACTATGATATAAGAAAGACAGTGAAAGTCGCAGAATTAATGCCCTATTGGTGGGGAGAAGAACGTGCTTCTAAGTTTAATGAACAATAGAAGAGTCAGTACAATTCTGGCTCTTTTTACTATAATTTGAAAAACTGTACTTGAAAAGAATTGAAAAATTT
>NZ_JANCPG010000040.1:0-609 GCF_024295905.1 Streptococcus sp. CF7_Ac1-12
CCTCTCTTTTTTTGCGCAGTTGAGGAGGCGTAGAGAACAGAACGGGAAAATAGGACAAAACTGTTTTTGAATTTGTTAGACTGTATCTAGAAAGGGGAACAATATGCTTAAAAAATTGTATGAAGAAGTCCAGGGAATTGTGTATAAGTGTAGAAATGAGTATTACCTTCATTTATGGGAGTTATCTGATTGGGACCAAGAGGGGATGATTTGCTTGCATGAATTGATTAGTAGAGAAGAAGAACTGATAGAAGATATACCTCGTTTACGTAAATATTTCAAAACAAAATTTCGGAATCGGATTTTAGATTATATCCGAAAGCAAGAAAGTCAAAAACGAAGATATGATAAAGAAGCCTATGAAGAAGTAGGTGAGATTAGTCATCGTATAAGTGAGGGCGGTCTGTGGCTAGATGATTATTATCTCTTTCATGAAACCCTAAGAGGTTATAAAAGTAAACAAAATAAAGAGAAACAAGAAGAGTTAGAACGCGTCTTAAGACATGAACGATTTCGAGGTCGACAAAGAGTATTGAGAGACTTACGTATTGTGTTTAAGGAGTTTGATATCCGTACTCGGTAAGAAGCTATGCAAAAAAAGAAAAAAAC
>NZ_JANCPG010000041.1:0-584 GCF_024295905.1 Streptococcus sp. CF7_Ac1-12
AATTATCCTGAAGGTTCTAAGTTTAAATTTAAAGAACCAGTTGAAACAAGTAAGGCAGGAGACAAGGAAACAACGGTTGTAGTAACGGATAAAGATGGAAATCCATTAGTTGAAGTTCCAGCAACTGTAGTAGTCGCAAAAGGTTATCCTCAAATTGTTCCAGTTAGTGAAGGGAATGAACAACCTAGTGTCAAAGATAGTATTGATCCAGATCAATATCCAGAAGGTTCAACATTTGAATATAAAGAAGAAGTCAATACTTCAGAGGCAGGGGACAAGAATGTTACAGTAGTTGTTAAAGACAAAGCAGGTAATAAACTTGTCGAAGTTCCAGCAACGGTACGTGTGGTAGAAAGCTATCCTCAGTATGTTCCAGTAAACAAAGAAGGTATCTCACCGAAAGATAGTATTGATCCAAGTAAATTCCCAGAAGGAACCACGTTTGAGTATAAAGAAAAACCAAATACTGGTTCCACAGGAGACAAAGATGTAACAGTTGTAGCTAAGCTAGGTACAGAAATAGTTGCAGAGATTCCTGCTAAAATTGTAGTAGTCGATAGTAAGACACAATATGTGGCAGAAAA
>NZ_JANCPG010000042.1:0-537 GCF_024295905.1 Streptococcus sp. CF7_Ac1-12
CAACTGAAGAAGTTCCTAATGTAGAAACACCAGCCCGTAAGACACCAACATTAGATGTCGAACAAGATCCTAAGACAGGTGATGTAACAGTAACACCGAAGAAACCAGATGGCTCAACATACCCACCAGGAACTAAGGTAGAAATCCCAGGTAAAGATGGAAACCCAATCACTGTTACAATCGGTGAAGATGGTAAAGGTAAAGTACCAAACAGCGAATTACCAGACGGTAAAGTTCCAGGTACAGGTAAGATTACAGAACCAGGAAAATCAACTGAAGAAGTTCCTAATGTAGAGACACCAAGTAAGATAATCCCAGGTGCTCCAACAACAGAACAACCAGTTGAGATTGAAATTACTCAGAAACCAAATGGAGATGCGATTGTAACGCCTAAGAAACCAGATGGCTCAACATATCCACCAGGAACTAAGGTAGAAATCCCAGGTGAAGATAAAGATGGAAATCCAATTACGATTACAGTGACAATTGGCGACAATGGTTCAGGTGAAGTACCAAATGACAAACTTCCTAAGAAAG